>JBDSSY010000209.1:0-9042 GCA_039928585.1 Gemmatimonadaceae bacterium
CCGTGGCAGATAGGCTTCCGCGTCGAGCGCGGTGAGCAGCGCCACCTGCTGGCGATCGGTGCAGCGAAGGAAGGGCGCACCACAGTCGCGCATGGCGCGAATGTTGGTCGCACGGAGACCAGCGAGAAAGCGTCGTCGTTCGTCGTCGCCGTAGAAGTCCGTCAGGAACGCGTCGACCAGCCGGTGCACTCCCGCGGCGCGCGCGCCGGGAGTGTCAGTGGCCGGGATGATGTGCTCGGCGATCGTCGCCACCATCTCAGCCTGCTGCGCACTGAGGGAACGCGGGCGCCAGCCCGGCGTTGCGGCCCAGACTGCGCGGTCGGCGCCGGCGATCGTGGATGCAGCGAGCGTGCCGCCGAGCAGCAGTGCAGTTCGTACGAGGGCCTCGCGTCGCGTGATTCCGTTCGGTATCCCCATCGGGTTCCTTGTGCCGAGAGAGTCGGGTGCGCCGGAGCCGGAACAGGCGTCCGGATCAGGCGAGCGAAGCAACGGGTCGAAGCGATGATTCCCGCACGACGAGCTCCGCCGAGAAGACATGACGCGTACCGGTGTGCCGTCCGCCGAGCGCGAGTTGCTGCTCGAGCAGGCGCGCCGCGGCGCTTCCAAGCTCGCTCATCGGCATTGCCATCGTCGTCAGGCCGGGCAGCATCAGCCCGGTCATGGGCACGTTATCGAACCCGATGAGGGCGACGTCATCAGGCACACTCAACCCCGCCTCGCGTACCACGCTCATCGCGCCGAGGGCCATCATGTCGTTCGCAGCGAAGACGGCGTCGGGCCGCTGATCGAGCGAGAGCAGGCGGCGCATGGCGACTCGACCGCTTTCGTACCGGAAGTTGCCCTCCACCACGAGCTCGGGTTCGAACAGCCGAGCGGACGCAGTGAGTGCACGACAGTACCCGTCGAAGCGCTGGCTACGGCCGTACGTCGCACTGCCGGGGCCGAACGACGGGCCGGCGATCATCCCGATGCGGTGACAGCCACGCTCGACAAGGTGCCGTGTCGCGGTGAATGCGGCGAGCTCGGAGTCGACCAGAAGACAGCTCACCTGGGGCAGGTGGTATTCGCGCTCGATCGCGATCACGGGCACGTGGATCCGATGCTTCATGAATCCATGGAGCGTCGCCTCCGGGACGCTGTCGCCAACGAGGACCAGACCGATGATCTGCCCCTCGACGAGCATGCGCAGGTTCGCCTCACCGAGGTCGTGCCGGTGATCGGAGTCGCAGAGTGACAGCGCGTGGCCGGCTGCGTGAATGGCGTGCCCCAGACTGCGCACGACCTGCGTGAAGAACGGGTTCGTCAGGTCCGAGACGATGACGCCGACGGCATGTCCCTCGCGTCGTTTAAGCGAGCGCGCGAACTGATTGGGATGATAGCCCATCTCGGTGACGGCGCGCTGCACACGGGCGCGCGTCTTGTCGGATACCCAGTCAGCGCCGTTGACGACGGCGGACACCGTAGCGGTGGAGACCTTGCAGCGCCTGGCGATGTGGTGCAGGGTGACGTGGCGCATGCCCGGGACGGGAGTCACAGACGACGGGGGAGGAGAGTGCGCACGACGATACCTTTAACGTTTAACGCTGTCAATCGAGCGCGAAACCTCGTTCCTCTCCAGCCGCCGCCAGCGCACCGCGCCGGCTCGCTCAGTCTTTCGCCCAGCCATCGAAGTACGGGTCGATCGTCTGCGTCGCGACGATCCCGGACATGATCAGGATCTGGTGCCGGAAATTCACCGACTGGCCAGGTTGCAACTTGAAGTTGAGTTCCTCCCTGCCGTTGCTCAGCGCCTTCTGGCCGAGCGGATTGGCTGCGAACAGCCCGTAGCCCCGGGCATGCCAGTAGGTGGGATAGCCCGGATTCTGCGGATGGTCGAAGATCGCGATGCGCACGCGTTCGCCGCTGATGGTGCCCGTCAGCGAGGCCCACCGCCCGCGTGTACCCCACACCGCATCGCCTTCCTTGCCGTCCGACGACAGATACTTGCCGGTGACGCCGGTGGTGTCGAGCACCGCGACCGTCGTTGGACGACCGGTCGCGTCCGTGAACCGTTCCGGCGTGGTGGACGGCTGCTCGAGCTGCCGCGCGACGCGCATGCCGATCAGTCCTTCCTTGTTATCCGTGAATGAAACGGCTCGAGCAAGCGCGGTGAGCGTCGTGATGCGGTCGATCGTCCGAAGATCCTGCTTCGCGCGGAAGATGAACATCACGTTTTCGCGCAGCAGCGGCGCGCCGCTGCCGTCGAGCCACTCCGTCGTGACGCCGAGGGTTCCTTCGCCAGCGCCGCTCGTGGTGCCGCGGATCGAGCGGTGCAGGATCGTTCCCATTCTTGGCGCGTCCGCCGACGCGATCGCGTTGGAGTTGTTCCAGAAGTCGATCCCGTTCACGTCGCCGTAGTTGAACCAGAGCCCCGCGTGATGCGGATGGTCCACCCGCTCACCGGCTCGCGGCTCCAGCGGATACCCGCGAGTCACGACCGCGCCCGTCGCGGTGCGGATGGGAAAGAGGACCGGCTTCTTGAGCGATGTAGGCCAGATGTACGCGGTGAACGGCCGCCCACCGACGATCACATCGACGCGTTGCTCACCCGGTCGCGGGATCACCTGTACGAAGTTCGCTTCGCCGAAGGGCACGACGGTGGTGACGCCGGCGCGCGCGGCCGTGGTGGACCCCGACGTAGCGGTGCTGCAGGCTGCGGCGAGTGACAGGCCGGCAAGCATGAGGCCGTGGTGAACGCGCGGAGAGCGGCGCATGTGGAGGTAGGGAAGAGACGGTGAAGCAGCACGACCACGGCGGCGCCACCGGCGGCGCCGCGGTCGCGTGCCGTTCAATCGGTGACGACGTCCTGTTTCACGTCGTTGAAGGTGACCTTCCTGCCCGTGTGGATCGCGGCGATCGTCATGCACAGCGCCACGGAGTGATTGTATCCGGCTTCGATGTCGGCGTTCGGCTGCTTGCGGTCGCGAACGCTGTCCATCCAGTTACGGACATTGGCAGTGGTGGACGGGTCGGCCCCCGTGTTGGCGGCGGTCTCCATGCCGCCGGACACCTCCGACAGCTTCATCGTCGGCAGGAGGTTCGGCTTCATGCCCATCTCCTTGGCCATCCGCTCGTTCAGGCCACCATTCGGCGTGATCTCGTTGGTATCGAGATTGAGCATGCCGGCATTCGAGTAGTACAGCTCCTTCGTGCCCCCGGCTGCATTGGTCATGCGGGAGGAGTACACCACCTGAAAGCCCTTCGACATGTCGTTGAGCGGGCCGTAGTCGAACACGATTGACGCCGTGTCCCAGTTCTTCCTGCCATCCGTCCAGAGATAGATGCCGCCATTCGCGACGACGCTGCGGGGCCGGGGCAGGTCGGTGAACCAGTGCACCGTGTCGATCTGGTGCACCATCCACTGATCGGGGATGCCGGACGAATAGGGCCAGAAGAGACGGAACTCGAGATACTTGCGCGCGTCGAAGGGCTCGTACGGCCGATTCGCCAGGAATCGCCGCCAGTCGGTGTCCTGCTCCCGGAGCAGCGGCACCACGTCGGGTCGCCGCCAACGACCCGGCTGGTTCACGTTCCACGTCATCTCGGCCATCACGATGTCGCCGAACTTACCCGACTTGAGATAGTCCGCCGCCTGCTGGTAGTTACGCGCGCTGCGCCGCTGCGTACCGATCTGCACGATCCGGCCCGACTTCTTCACCGCGTCGCGGATCGCGATGGCGTCGCGCATCGTGTTGGCGAGTGGCTTCTCGATGTACGCATCCTGACCCGCCTGCATCGCCTCCACCCCATGGTAGGCGTGCTGGAAGTCCGCGGTGGAGATGATGACGGCGTCCGTCGCCTTGGCATTGTACATCTCCTCGTTGTTGCGGAAGGTGCGGATTTTGGCGCCCGTCACCTTCTCGATCGCGGTGCTTCCCTGCTCCCGGCGTAGACTCCAGAGGTCGGAGAGTGCGACGATCTCGAAGTTGGTCTCCTTTCCGATCCTGCTGAAGATGGGAAGGTGTGCCTGGCGAAAGCGGTCGGAGTAGCCGACGATCCCCACGCGCACGCGATCGTTCGCGCCGAGGATGCGCGCATAGCTTCTCGCGGTGTTGGTGCTCATGGCGAGGCCGGCGGCGCCGACGACGGCCCCGCGGAGGAATTCGCGGCGCGGCATGCCGTCGCCGCCCGGCGTGTCGGAGGCCTGCTCGTGGGTCGTGGAGCGGCCGGACGCGTGATGATCGGACATCAGGATCCTCCGGAGTGGTGACGTGAGTGGGTACCCTTTCCGCGGGGCGCGACGGACGGTGTGGTCAGTTGCCGGCGGCACGCGTGCCCGCGGGTGCAAGCCCCGCCAGGATGCCTCGCAAGTGCGCGAACGACTGCTTCATCCCGGGCAGCGGAGCGTCGGCATCGATCTCGTATTCGAGGTTCACGTAACCCTGATACCGGATCGTTTCCAGCGCGCGGAAGATGTCGGCGATCGGCAGGGCCCCTTCTCCGACGATGCACTGGCTTTCCTTGACCTTGAGGTCGCGAAGATCCTTCACGTGCATGTCGAGCAACCGCGGGCCGGCATCGAGCACCGCCCTGGCCACGTCGGTTCCGGTGCGCACGGTGTGTCCGATGTCGATGCAGAGCCCCATCCGCCGATCCATGTGCTGCACGACCTTCAGCACGTCGTAGGGAGACGGGAAGTGCTTGTCTTCCGGGCCGTGATTATGGATTGCGACCTTGATGTCGTATTCTCTGGCGAACTTTGCGACGCGCGGCATGACGGCCGGCGCGCCGGTCCCGACGATGGTGGGCATGCCGGCCGCCTTCGCGTACTCGAAGTACCGGCGCACGTCCTCGTCGGTATCATTCGCGAAGGTGATCGTTCCACCGCCGACGATCTGGAAGCCGGCGGCTTCTATTTCCCTGCGCCGGGCCGACAGCGCCTGTGACGTCCATTCGTACGGCAAGTGCACCGACTTGAAGTTCACGTAGGGCGTGCGCAGTTCCCTGATCATCGCGAGCGCGGCGTCCGGCGCGAAGTTGCGGAGCGAGTAGCTGGCGACGCCGAGCTTCACGGCGACGCGATGGGGGGCGTCTGTCGGGAGGCGGGGGCCGGCGACGATCGGCTCGGCGCTGGCGACACGCGCGTGCGAGGCTCCGATAGCGGCGCCCGCGGCACAGGCGGCGGTGGCGAGGAAGGTGCGGCGCGGAACGCGAGGCTCGGTCATGCGCTCTCCACTTGTGTGATGCGGGAATCGT
This sequence comes from Gemmatimonadaceae bacterium, assembly GCA_039928585.1. Taxonomy (GTDB): domain Bacteria; phylum Gemmatimonadota; class Gemmatimonadetes; order Gemmatimonadales; family Gemmatimonadaceae; genus AG11. The sequence goes on from JBDSSY010000209.1 coordinate 5,236, forward strand.
CGCAGCAGGCGGCGGCGGTGCATTGATCGTTGCGCTCGGCGTACGTAGCCTCCGGGCTGATTAAACGTTTAATGCGCGGCGAATGTACGGCTCGAATTCCCACGCGGCAACCAGCGATTCGCCCCGGATCTCGCGTGATCAACTTCCGAGTCGCCACGTGCTCCTCTTGCGCGCTGCCGACCCGAACATTGGAGTGTCGCGCGCCACGGTTGGCACTTACCAAGGAGGACGCTGCACCATGCGTAGGCCAAGTTGTTGGCGCGCGCGATCCAACGCGTCATCGAGGTTGACGAAGAGATTGTCCTCGCCGATGTCAGCGAGAAGCGCTGACGAGGGGCGCGCCCATCGGAGACGCCAATTCCCATACCGACGTGCATGATCACTGGCAGTGCTGAGCCGTTCACATTCGCTCCCGGACAGGTGAGGAGCAAAATCAGTTGCAGTCGGGCTGTGGCCGAGCCTTCCCGCCGTCCCTTTACTCCACAATCACCGTCCCCTTCATGAACGGATGCGGCTCGCAATGGTAGGGCAAACGTCCTGCTTGACCGAACGTAAACGAGAACGCCCCACCCCTCACGAAGGTCGGTGAATTCCATCCAGTGGCATCGGAGGTTGTGGTGTGGCCGGGGTCGCTGGCCGCGGAGCAGTTGACCCAGGTGACAGTAGCTCCGGCTTTCACGCGCACCTCCGCCGGTTCAAAGGCAAAATTCCGGATCACAACCAGAGTCGAGCCAGGTACCTTCGCGTCAAGTGGGATCGAGCATTCGCCACCAGGAGCGAGGCCGAGCCCATCAGTACGCTCCGAGAAACAGGCGAGGGCGGCAACAAGCGATAGGAGGACCACGCTCGCTCCCACTCTGAACCCAGAAAGGTAGGCAGGAGCGCTAATCGAGTAATTACCAAGGTGGAATCTCATTGGACCACCACCCTGACCTTCATGAAGGGGTGCGGGATGCAGAAGAGCTGGTAGGTGCCCGGCTTGGTGAAGGTCCGTCGATAGACCCCACCGGAGGGGATGCTTCCCGAATCGAAGCTCCGGTCAACCGCCGTCACGGTGTGGGGCAGCGGATCGTTGTTAGTCCACGCCACCGTCGTACCCGCTGCAATGGTGAGTGTGGAACTGGAAAACGCGAGGTTTCGCATCCCGGACTTGACTACCACAGCGGGCTTGGCCGGCTTTGGTGGAGCAGGAGCGCGAGCAGGAGTGGGAGCAGGAGCAGGAGCGGAAGCAGGAGCGGGCGTGGGTGCGGGTGCGGGAGTTCGAGTGGGGACCCGTGCGGGCACCGCAGGGTTTGCCGGTGCTGCCGCGACGATTGGCGTGGGTTGAGCGGGCGCCGCCGTATCGCCAGCCGCGGCGATCGCTGCTGCCGGTTCCGGTGCTGCCGCTGCAGGAGTCGGCGGCGACGGCGGGCTCTCACGGCCGAAGTAACGCGACAGGGTCAAGGGAATCGTGAACTCAAACCCGTAGCGTATTTCATCGCCACCGCGGGATGCACCCTGGAGCGTCGTGGTATTTGCGTTGCTTGCCTGGATTGAGAGGGAGTGCGGAGAGCCCGGGATCGCGAGGTGCACTCCACCGCTCCACGCCACCTTCTCCCCCCGCGCGCTGTCACGCTGGCTGAGTGCCGTGGCATCGCCGGCGAGCGAGATGTACTGTCCAAGCTTGATCGTCGCTCCGCCGCCGTAGGCTACTTGTACTTCACCCGATTTATACGGGTTCGACAATACCCGGAAGGCACCGATCACTCGCATGCGGTGGATGCGGCGCGCTATCGAGAGTTCCCCGTCAACTCCGCTGACCGCAAGGTTGTACCCCACCTGCCCGCCGATATCAACCGGAGCGCCGCCGTCCTCGGAGACGGGCATCCAGCGACCGAAGAATTCCCACTCATTGGGATATCTCGGCGCCAGGGTGGAATTGGTGGCGTAGTTGAACCCGATCATCGTGTGCTGCGGCAATCCGACACCAACGAGAAACGTTGGGAAGTTGCTGACCTTCCGCACCGGCGCGTCGCTGCTGGTGAAGCGGTGCAGGAAGTTGAACTGCACCGTCCCCATGTTCACGACCCAGTCGCCGGAGAGATTGGGCGGTCGGTCGAGCAGCGACTGCGCCCTCGCCGGCGCGGCAGCCCCCATCGCAAAGGCACAGAGGAGAGCGGCGACCTTCACCATCAACCTTGTTGACATCACCTTTTCCCCTGAAATTGCCATGCCGCTTCCCCGTAAATTCGCCTGACGACTAATCCTGCTCGACAATCACCCGCCCCTTCATCGCTTCATGAAGGGTGCATCGGTAATCATATTGATCTGCCGATGGAAATGTCCGGCTGACCGATTGACCCGGCTGGGTATCCGGAATGTTCCCCTGCGGCGGGGCCCGATCGATGAAGACGACGTTGTGCACCGTGCCGGAGAATTGCCAGGTCACACTTTCGCCTGGCCTGATCGTGACGCGCTCTGGCTGAAAGGACAGGGCACTTGTCGTGACTGTCGCGCCCGATATCGCGCCCACCGTCACGCTGGCCGTGGCCGTCATGGTCACGCCGTTGGCGGTGAGCGAGGCGGTGAGCGTGGCGGTGCCGGCCCCGACACCGGTCCCCAGCCCGGTCGCGCTCACCGTGGCGATCGCCGCGCTACTCGACGTGAAGGTCGCCGCCGGGAGGCCGGTCATCGCCGTGCCGTTCTGATCCAGCGGGGTGGCGGTGAGCTGGACGGTGCCGCCCGGGAGCATCGTGGCGGTCGCAGGCGTCAGCCGCAGCGAAGTGAACACGCCGGCCGTCGTGCCCTGCACGATGACCGTGCCGGTCATTCCGCTATGGCGGGTGCATTCGTAGTTGTGCGTGCCCGCCGTGGGAAAGGTCCGCGACACCGACGCGCCGACCTGCTGGTCGGGAATGTTGCCGCCGGTGGGCGCTGCGCCATTGAACGTCACATTGTGCACGGTGCCGGAGAAGAACCAGGTCACCGTCTCCCCGGCATTGATCGTCACGATGGCCGGGCTGAAGGTGTTGCTGGGTGTGGTGACACTCGCACCGGTCGTCGGCGGCGCGCTCACGGTCACGCTGGCCGTGGCCGTCAGGGTCACGCCGTTGGCGGTGAGCGAGGCGGTGAGCGTCGCGGTGCCGGCCCCGACACCGGTCCCCAGCCCGGTCGCGCTCACCGTGGCGATCGCCGCGTTACTCGACGTGAAGGTCGCCGCCGGGAGCCCGGCCATCGCCGTGCCGTTCTGATCCAGCGGGGTGGCGGTGAGCTGGACGGTGCCGCCCGGGAGCATCGTGGCGGTCGCGGGCGTCAGCCGCAGCGAGGTGAACACGCCCGCCGTCGTGCCCTGCACGATGACCGTACCGGTCATTCCGCTATGGCGGGTGCATTCGTAGTCAAAAGTGCCAGCAGTAGTGAACGTGCGGGTCACTGCGTTGCCCGCTTGCTGATCAGGTATGTTCCCCGCCGTCGGGGCAGCTCCATTGAAGGTGACATTGTGCACCGCGCCGGAAAACCGCCACGTCACACTGTCGTTGATGGAGATCGTGATGGACTTGGGAAGGAAACTCGTCCCCGGAGTCGTCACGACATTCGATCCGGGCGGTGGGTTGACCAGCCGAGCCGTTATGGTGACCACGCAGGTGCCGGTCTGGGTAACGCCGCCAACCGTAAGCGTCGCCGTAATCGTTGCGGTTCCCGGGGCCACTCCAGTCACCAATCCTGTCGCATCCACGCTGGCCCGGCTCGGATCACTCGACGTGAACGCCGCGAGTGGCAATCCGCTCATTGACGAACCCGACTCGTCTTTCGGCGTGGCGGTCAGCA
>JBDSSY010000210.1:0-4316 GCA_039928585.1 Gemmatimonadaceae bacterium
GCGTCGAGATCGCGCTCGGTACGATGTCCAACAGCGATGTCGCGCCGGCCGGGGAGCACGCACACGAAGTACTGCACGACGCACCACCCCGCGCCAGGCCACGATTTCAACCGCTGCCCACCAACCCCGCCTCGGAGTTCGACCTCGCGCTCCTCGTGCCCGCGGGTGTTCGCGCGGCGGACGTGGAGCGAGTGATCCGCTCGACAGCGGGCGACCTGCTCGAGCGCCTGATGGCATTCGACGTGTATACAGGGCCCGGCGTCGATGCCGCGCACCAGTCGATCGCATGGCGGTTGACCCTGCGTCACCCGGAACGCACTCTACGTGACAAGGAAGTGGAAGGCCGGCGGGGAAAGATCCTGTCTGCACTCGAGACGGAGCTGAATGTCCGACGACGCGCGACCTGACCTTGCGGCAGTCCACGAGCTGGAGATACTCGTCCGCCACCTGGCCGACGAGCTCGCGGGATTCAGGCGGCGCGCCTTGACCGCCGAGTCGCGGCTGCGGGAACTCGAGGGCATGGAGGGCCGCCCGGCCGCCGATACGCAGCGGGCACTCGCCTCGCGATGTGCCGTGCTCGAGCGGGAGAACTCTGCCTTGACCGGACAGCTCGAGAGCGCCGCAGCGCGCGCCAGGCAGATGCTCGAGCGGGTGCGCTTCATTCGGCAGCAGACGCAGGGCAATGTCGTGAGCGAGCGATGAGCACACGAAAGCATTCGGTGAAGGTCGACATTCTGGGCGAGTCGTACTCCATTCGAACGGAAGCACCCCCGGAACACACGAAGGCCGTGGCGGAGCACCTGGATCGCTCGATTCGCCAGATCCTCTCGGGCGGATCGGTGATCGAAGTGAACCGCGCCGCGATTCTGGCGGCGCTTCAGATCACGTCCGAGCTGTTCGAGGCGCGTGACGCGTCCGCGGAGTTGACCGATGCAGTGCGAAACCTGAGCGCCGATGTGCGCCGGTTGTTGCCGCCAGCGAAGCGGGATGCCGTCGTCGAGCTCGCCGACGACTGACCGCTCGCTGGCGACATCGAGCGGGACCTTCACGTGGCGGGCGCCGATTTGCCTTTCCCCTCCGCCGCGCCTAGTTTCCCACCAGCAGCCAAGCCGATCCGTAGGTCGATGCGCCATTTGTAGTTAGCTCGCTCCAGTCCGCACCCCACGCCGGTGCGCCCTCGAGTGCGCTGCACGGGTCGGCGCTCCACGGATCGAGCGGTGGTTTCCTCGTTCCCGCGTTCGCCGCGGTGGAGCATAGATCGATGAACAGTATGGCAATCCTTGCCGCGCTCGGCGTATTCGTCATCGCCTCGCCGGCTTTTTTCATTATGGGTCGTCGGTTGGGCACGTCGGCCGGGCAGCGCGCTGAACTCGAGCGCCAGTCCGCCGCGAAGACTTCGGCCGAAGAGACCGTGAAGCGGTTCCTTGCCGACGCGGAGCGGGAGGTGGAGACGATGCGCAAAAGCGCGGTCGTCACCGGCAAGGAAGAGGTCATGCGGCTTCGTGAGACTGCCGAGCAGGACCTGCGCGGTCGTCGCTCGACGGTCGAAAACGAAGAGCGGCGGCTCAACGAGCGCGAGAGCGGACTGGATCGAAAGGCCGAGGCCGTGGAGCAGCGCGATCGGGACATCGGCCGACGGGCCAGCGATTTCGGTCGGCGCGAGAAGTTACTGCAGACGCGAGAGGAGGAGCTGGACAAGCTCATCGCCGACGAGCGACGGCGGTTGGAGCAGATGGCCGGCATGTCGGCCCAGGACGCCAAGAGCGAGCTGATTCGTCGTCTGGAAGAGGAAGCGCACGCCGACGCCGCCAACTCGTTGCGCGAGATTCGCGAGTCCGCGCGACGGAACGCTGAACGCGAGGCGAAGAAGATCGTCGCGCTCGCCATTCAGCGCATCGCCGCGGACACCACGGCGGAGACGACCGTCTCCGCCGTCGCGCTCCCGAACGACGAGATGAAGGGGCGCATCATCGGGCGTGAAGGTCGGAACATCCGGGCATTCGAATTGGCAACAGGGGTAGACGTGATCATCGATGACACTCCCGATACCGTCGTCGTCTCCTGCTTCGACCCGATCCGGCGCGAGGTCGCGCGGCTCGCGCTCGAGAAGCTCGTGTCCGATGGCCGGATCCATCCCGGGCGAATCGAGGAGGTCGTCAACAAGTCGAAGAAGGAAGTCGACATCGCCATCGTCGAGACGGGCGAGCAGGCCGCGTACAACACCGGCGTGCACGGGCTGCATCCGGAGCTCATCAAGCTGATCGGGCGGATGAAGTGGCGGACGAGCTACGGGCAGAACATCCTGCAGCACTCGCAGGAGGTGGCGCACCTGGCCGGGATCATGGCGGCCGAGCTCGGGCTGGACGTCTCGATGGCCAAGCGCGGTGCATTGCTGCACGACGTCGGCAAGGTGCTGACCCACGAGCACGAGGGCACCCACGTGCAGCTCGGCGTCGAGATGGCCACGAAGTACGGCGAGAATCCGATGATCGTGAACTGCATCGCCGCGCATCACGACGATGTGCCGCACGAGAGCGAAGTGTCGGTGCTCGTGCAGGCGGCGGATTCCATTTCCGGTTCCCGGCCCGGCGCACGACGTGAGGCGTTCGAGACTTACGTCAAGCGCCTTGAAGGTCTCGAGCGCATCGCATCCAGCTACAAGGGTGTGGAGCGGGTGTTCGCCATTCAGGCGGGCCGCGAGATTCGCGTCGTGGTCATTCCCGACGACGTGGACGACGGGCGCATGACGACCCTGTCCGAGGAGATCGCGCGCCGCATCGAGGCGGAGTTGCAGTACCCCGGACAGATCAAGGTCGTATTGATCCGCGAGACTCGCGCGGTGGACTTTGCTCGCTGACGTCGTGTCCGATCCAAGTTCGTCCGCGTCGACGCGGATGAGTGCCGCTCTCATCGACGGAACGGCCCTCGCCAAGCGGATCAGAGCGGACGTGGCCGCGGATGTCGCCGCGCTCCGTCTGCGTGGCGTAACGCCCGGTCTGGCGGTGGTGCTGGTCGGCGAGGATCCGGCCAGCGCCGTGTACGTGGGCGCGAAGGAACGCGCATCGCGAGAAGCAGGGATGGCGGGCGACACGATCCGACTTCCGGCGAACGCGTCGCAGTCCGAGCTGCTCGCGCTGGTGGAGCGGCTGAACCGCGACGAGATGGTGCACGGTATCCTCGTCCAGATGCCGCTGCCGGCACAGATCGATCCCGACACGGTCATCCGCCACATCCGTCCCGACAAGGACGTCGATGGATTCCATCCAGTGAACGTCGGCAAGCTGTTGATCGGTCACACCGACGGCTTCGTCCCGTGCACTCCCGCGGGCGTGCAGCGGATGCTCGTCGAGCATGGCGTCGCGACGCGGGGGGCCGAGTGCGTGGTGATCGGTCGGAGCACCATCGTCGGCAAGCCGATGGCGGCGCTGCTCATGCAGGCGGGCGCCGGCGCCGACGCGACGGTCACGATCTGCCACAGCCGCACGCGCGACCTGGCGTCGCACATGCGTCGAGCGGATATCCTCATCGTCGCCGCCGGCCAGCCGCGCATGGTGACGGCGGACATGGTGAAGCCGGGTGCGGTGGTGATCGACGTCGGCATGAACCGGATCGCCGACGCGACGACGGCCAGCGGCACGCGACTCGTGGGGGACGTGGACTTCGAGGGCGTGCGATTGGTAGCGAGTCTCATCACGCCCGTGCCGGGGGGCGTCGGCCCGATGACGATCGCGATGCTGTTGCACAACACCGTTCGCGCTGCACGGCGCACGCTGGACGCATGACCGCCCGCCGCATGACTGGCGCGCGCGGTGCATCGCCAGCCGGCACTCCCTCCTTCTTCGATGCGGCGGAGCCGGAGCACGCCATCGCTGCGGGCGACGCCGCGTATCCGGGTGCGACCTCGGCGTCCGCCATCGCCGTGTCCGATCTCACGCAGACGGTGAAGGCCGTGGTGGAAGGCGCATTCACGCCGCTCTGGGTGCGCGGCGAAGTGAGCGACTTCAAGGCGCATCGCAATGGCCACTGGTATTTCTGCCTGCGCGATCTGACTTCGCAGCTCAAGTGCGTGGTGTGGTCACGCGATCAGCGCGGCATCCCCGCCGCGCCCGATGACGGCATGCAGGTCACGGCGCTCGGCCAGCTGGGCGTGTACGCCGCGCGTGGTGAAATGCAGTTCACCGTGAAGCGGATGGAGGCGGAGGGCGAGGGACTGTGGCGCAAGGCGCTGGAGGCCACGCGACTCCGGCTCGAACGTGATGGACTGCTCGCGATCGCACGCAAACGGCCCCTCCCGCGATTTCCGCGTCGCATCGCCG
>JBDSSY010000211.1:0-10148 GCA_039928585.1 Gemmatimonadaceae bacterium
CGGTGAGGATGGCGAGTGCGCGATCGAGGTCGCCCAGCAACGCGGCGGTGAGCGCGGCGTAGTGGAACCAGGCGGCGGTGGGAGGACGCGTGCCGAACAGCGGCCGCGCGGCCGCGAGCGCGGCGTCGGCGGCGGCCACGTCGCCGGTGCGGAGCGCCAGCACGCCGAGCGAGGTCTGCACGCGGGGATCCTTGGCTCCGCCGCGGCGCACCGCCTCGTCGAGCGCGATCTGGGCCTTGTCGTAGCTGCCGAGCCGCTCGAGCGCGTAGGCGAGATTGTGGAAGGCGGCAGGGCGCGCTCCGGGTTGCGCGCAGCATTCCTCGAACGCCACCGCCGCGTCGTCCCACTTGCCCTGCCGCATGAGGGCGAGCCCGACGTAGAAGCGCGCCGGCGCGTCGTCCGGCCGCAGGACGGTGACGCGGCGGAATTCGCGCATCGCCTCGTCGAGCATCCCGGTCTTGTAGAACGCGATGCCGAGGTTGCGGTGCTCGTCCACGCGCGTGTCGCTCACCACCGGCTCGGCCGCCTTCGTCTTCCCGACCCGCTGCGCGAAGCCCGCGCTGACGAGTCCGTAGATCGCCTTCCCCGCGTCGAACTCGCCGAGACCCGATTCCTCCATGATGGACGCCACGTCGCGGCGTCCGTCCAGCAGGTCGACGACGAGCTCCTGCTCGCGGGTGAGTGCGACGGCGCTCTCCTCCAGCTTCTTGCGATCGATGTCGAACACGAGGTCGAACGCCGGAATCTTCTTCTCGATCAGCGTCCACTCGTCGACGCGCCGCGCTCCCTCCAGCAGCAGCGATTCCGGGTTGATCGACACCTGGAAGTCCTGGTCTTCGGGGCGCACGTCGGCCTCGAAGTTGAACGTTCCCTGCATCCAGGTGAACAGGTAGTAGACCGCCTCCTCGATCTGGAGGCGGATCTGGGCGAACAGCGCATCGCGGGTGATGGCGCCCTGGGCCACGAGCAGCTCGCCGATGCGCTTGTCCCGGTACAGCGACTGTGCGCTGATCGCCGCGTCGAGCTGCACCTGCGTCACCGATCCGGCCTTGACGAGAATGTCGCCGATGCGGTCGCGCCGGTTGACGATCGACGCGTAGCAGATCTGTCCCTTGTCGAAGTAGATGTAGCCGAAGTTGTTGCGATGCGTGACCGCGAGGCATCCCGTCTTCTTACCCATGGCCAGCAGCTGCAGCACGTCGGGTAGACTGGCCTCCTTGAGACTGCCCTTGATCGCCATCAGCGCAGCTCCTCGACGAGGCGGCCGGACGCATCGGGCCACTCCCACACGATCTTTTCGTCGTCGAGGAAGAACGAGTCGGCCGCCTGCCCCACGGACGTCGGAGGCGTCGTGGCCGTCGCGCTCGCGGGCTCCAGCGTCTGCCGGGCGATCGGCAACGTGAGCGGCGCACCGGCGGAGTCCGCCGCGGCGCAGAGCCGGTGCACAGTGCCGATCAGCTCGCGCACACTCGTCGCCGAGCGCTCGGCCAGGTACGCCAGTAGCTCGGGCGTGGTAGGGACTCGCGCGTCAGCAAGGAAACGTCCGAACAACTTCTCGCGGAGCGTGCGGTCCGGTGCACTCAATTCGGCGACGAGTCCACCCTCGAACCGCGAACGCAGGCGCTCCTCGAGCCCCTCGATCTGCTTCGGCGGCACGTCGCTCACGAACACGAGCTGCTTGCCTGCCGAGTGAAAGTGGTTGAAGACGTGAAACAGCTCGTCCTGTGTGCGCTCCTTGCCTCCCACGAACTGGACGTCGTCGATCAGGAGCGCATCGGCTGCACGATAGCGTGCGCGGAAGCGATCGATCGTCCCATCCTGCAGCGCGGCGATCAACTCGTCGATGAACAGTTGCGCGCCGACGCAGGCCACGCGGAAGTTCGCGCCGCCGCCGCGCGCAAGCTCGTTCCCGATCGCGTTGAGGAGGTGCGTCTTCCCCACGCCACTGGGTCCGGCGAGAAAGAGCGGATTGTAGCGATGCCCCGGCTCCGCGATCACCGCGTCCGCCGCGCGCACCGCCATCTGGTTGGATGGACTCTCCTCGAACGCGCGGCGCGCGAAAGCGCCCTGCGGTCCGGCGGGGGGCACAGCGCCCGCCAGTGCGCGCTCGACGAAGGCGGCGGCCTCGGAGAGCCGCTCCGGATCGCGAAACATCTCCGTTCCGCCCAGTCCGGGATCCACCGTGCACACCTGCTGTTCCAGCTCGCGAAGCTGCTCCACCGCCTGCGCGAAGCCGCGCACGAGTGCCTCCCAGTTCGCCGGCGGATTCTTCTCCAGCATGAGGCGCTCGAGCGGTCCCGTGCGGAATCCTTCTCCGTTCCAGAAGGCGACTGCTTCACCGACGCGCACCTTCCACGGCTCGATTTGCGCCGCGACGGCACTCGCCATGTCGGTGAGAAAGCTGAAGAACTCGTCCTGCTTGGCAGCGCTCGGAGATCCTGCCGGGGCCGGTGCGGGCGCGCCGACGAGTCCCGCCACCTGAGAGGGCGTGAGCGTGCCATCCACGACCTGCGCGGCGGCGAGGCGGTTGAGCGCGCCCTGCAGCTCCCGCACGTTCGAGAACTCCACACGCGCGAGTTCCTCGATCACCCCCGGCTCGAACGACACCCCCTTCTCGTCGCACTTCGCGCGCAGGATGGCGACGCGGGTCTCGTAGTCCGGCGTGCCGATGTCGACGATCAGTCCGCCACTCAGCTTCTGGATGAGCCGCTCGTCCACGTCGGCGATTTCCGTCGGCGGACGGTCGCTCGTCATGACGATCTGTCGCTTGCCGCCCTGCAAGGAATTCAGCAGCCGCAGCAGCTCGCTCTGGGTTTCGCGCCTGCCCGTGAGGAACTGCATGTCGTCGATCAACAGGACGTCGACTCGTCCATAGCGCTGCTTGAACCGATCCATCTCGCCCGTGGCGATCGCCGCGTGCAGCTGCTCGACGAAGTCTTCGAGCGGTACATACTCGATCGACATGTCGGGATGTCGCGACGTCGCCTGGTTGGCGATGGCATGGATCAGGTGTGTCTTTCCCAGCCCCGAGCTGCTGTAGATGAAGAGCGGATTGTAGACCGCGCCCGGCGCATCGGCGACCGCATGCGCGGCCGCGACGGCGAGCCGGTTGGCCGAACCGACGACGTAGTTGTCGAAACGCGCCCGCTTGTCGGCTTGCATGCCTACTTGGTGCCCGCTCCCGCGGCGGTACTCGGCGAGCCACCGGCAGCGCTCAGGCGGCGCAGCACCTGCTCGGAGATGCCGCGAAGCGTCTCAAAGACGCCCGGACCGTGCAAGGCATCGGCGGGGAATTCGGGGGAGCCACGGAAGTTGATGGCATCCGACAGTTCCTCCACCGAGAGGATGAGCTCCTTGGGAAGGTCCTGCTTGTTGTACTGGACGACGATCGGCATCGCGCGGGGATCGACACCCTGCTCGGCGAGGTTCGCGTGCAGGTCCTGAAAACTCTCGATGTTCTCGTCGAGTTGTCGGGACTGACTGTCGGCGACGAAGACGACGCCGTCCGCGCCCTGCAGGACGAGCCGTCGCGTCGCCTGGTAGTACACCTGCCCGGGGACGGTGTAGAGCTGGAACTTGGTCGTGAAGCCCGAGATCGACCCGAGGTCGAGTGGCAGGAAATCGAAGAACAGCGTGCGGTCGGTCTGGGTGGCGAGCGACACCATCTTGCCTTTCCGATCTTCCGGCACCTGCCCGTAGATGTAATGCAGATTCGTCGTCTTCCCCGAGCGACCTGGCCCGTAGTAGACGATCTTGCATGTGATCTCGCGTGTAGCGTAGTTGACGAGCGACACGAGGCGGGGGCGCGAAAGTGGACTAGGCTCGCCCGAACAGGACGGCCAGGTTGCGATTCAGATCGCGCTCGAAATGCTCGGCGAGCGCGGGCGTGGTGGGTGCGACTTCCTTGGGCGCGGCGGCGGCCAGCGACAGCACGAGCTCGTCGAAATACAGGCGCACGAGTCCCAGCGAACTCTCCGACCCGAAGACCGTCAGGAAAATGTACGCCCCGCGGGGCCAGAGCGCCTCGGCTAAAAATATCTGACGCTCACGACCGACATGGTGCAACCCGCGGAAGGGTTGACCGTCGAGCAACCGGCCGAGCTCCCCGGCCGACGCATGGATACCCGCGGCCAGCGCGCAGGCGGACATCACGTCCACGGCGCGCGCAAAGCCATGCTGGGCCAGCACCTGCCCGCTCGGATGCAGCAGAAGCGCGAGCTCGGCGCCGGCGTCCGTCACGAACTGCTTGAGCGGGCGCTCGATCCACGACTCGACAACCGTCACGGCGTTCATCTGTCGCCACCAGCGGCCGCGAGCGGCAGGATGCCCTTCAGCAGCTCGACGCGAATGAGTCCGACGTTGACCGAGGCCTCGGCGACGACCACCAGCACGAGAGCGCCCCCACCCACGGCGCAGAGCCGGCCACCCGGCGCCTCGAGTTGCATGAACGACACGGCGCCCATCCCGGCGGCGCGCGCCGACAGTCGCGCCTTGCGATAGAGAGACGCGGCCAGCGCAGCGACGCGATCGCCATCCTGGCCGATCTGCAGGTTGGAATCGACGATGATGCCATCACGCTCGCTCACGACGAGCGCGGCCGTCACACCTCGCTGGCGGGTCAGGGCATCGAGCATGGCCGAGAAGGGCGTGACCATCAGGCGCGCCCCCCCAGCCACTTGCGCGATCGCTCGTTGCATCGGTCCAGGAGACGGCGCACCAGCCCGAGCGGCGTGGTCCGCGAGGTCGCGAGCACGAGCAACCCGTCGTCCTGCGACGGCGCCATCGCCACCACGGCGACTTCCGTCTCGAACACGATGGATGTCCACTCGCCGAGCGCCAGATGGCGGGTGGCGCGACGCGCGGCGTCGGTCACGCCGCTCAACTCCGCGCCGACCTCCTGCGCGACGTCTCGGCCGTCATGCGACATGTAGGCGCCAGCGAGCACGAGGCCGTCACCATCGAGCAACATTGCGGTCTGCTCCGCGTCGGTCAGCACGTCGGAGAACAGGAAGCGCACATCGTGCGTGGTGCCGGGCGGCAGCCTGACGTCGCGCCGTGCATCCACTCCCGGAGGCGTCGACGCGGCGCGCGATGCGTCCTGCCGGGCCGCCCGCATGTTGGCCAGCGCCAGCGCCACGCTGTCGTCGGCGTCGCTCGCCGTGTCGGCCGCGGCATCGAGATAGCGCTCGGCTTCCTCGAAGCGTCCCTGCTGGAAGCAGACGAAGCCCATGCCGCGCGAGGCGCCGTGATGCCCGGGCACGAGCCGCAGCACCATGTCCCACTCGTCGAAGGCGCGCTGCAGGTCGCCACCGTCGACGGCGATGCGGGCGAGCAGATCGTGGCCGTCGGGGAGGTGAGGATGCCGCTCAAGGCCGCGCATCGCGACCTTGAGCGCGAGGTCGAGCTGCCCCTGCTTGCGCAGGGCTTCGCCGAGCGGCACGAAGACTCGGCTGCCGGGATCGCGGGCGAGTTCGTCGCTCATTCTTCGCACGTCGTCAGCCACCGTGGTGCGCCTCGACGAGGTGAGACAGGCGCGACAGCGCCTCGAGCGCCGCATGAACGCGAGCGGCATCGCCCGACGTGGGGGCCAGGCGGAGAAAATGCTCCCAGCTCGCGCGCGCGCTGCCGAAGTCGCCGACGCGGAGCGCCGCAAAACCCAGATCGAGATGTACGGCGGGCGTAAGCGGATCCGCCTGTACTGCGCGTCGCAGCACCTCGACGGCGTCGGCATGCCGCTTCAGCAGCGCCAGCGCGCGCGCCGCGGCCCGATGCGCTTCACCCGACGCAGCGTCGAGGCTGAGCGCCATGCGCGCTGCGGTGAGCGCCTCATCCGGCTTGTCGGCCGCAAGGCAGCTCCAGGCCCGCTCGATGGCGGACTCCGCGCCGCGAATCGCCGTCAGGTGCGGGAGAGAGGGACGATCGCTCGTGCGCAGCGCGACGACGCCTGTGGTGACGAGCCCGTAGGCGATTTTCGCAATCTCGAACTCGCTGCGCCCGAGCGAGCCGGCGATGCCACGCAGGTCGCGCGTGCCGTCGATCATCATCAGCACTTCCCACTCGTGCGGCAGCAGGTCGAGGACCGATGCGCGGTCGTCCTCCACCGGTGCAAGGTCCGGAATCGCGCTCAGGCTGGGAACCTTGTCGGCGATTCGTGACCACTCGTCGATGCGCCGTGCCCCCTCCATCAGCAACGATTCGGTGCTCATGCGGATCTTCGCGTCGATCGGCACGTCACCGACGGCACACTCCTCGAACGAGAAGAAACCTTCCCGCCACGACATCAGCTCGAACACGACGCTTTCGATCGCCTGATGGAGGTGGCGCTCCATCTCCTTCTGCGTCACGGCGCCGGCCTGGACGAGCCGGTCGCCGAGTCCGCCGCCCTGCATCGGGATGGCCCGGGCCGCCGCGAGATCGGCATCCGTCAACCGGCCGGCCTGCCGGAGGATGCGCTCGATGGACGTCGGATTACTCTTCACGCTCGCGTGAATGATCTTGCCGGCCTCGAACAGCACGTGCCCCTCGTCGTCGCGCAGCTCGGACGTCACGCGCAACGCGCCCGTCTTGCGGCTCAGGTCGAGCAGCTGGAAGACGTCGTGGATACCGAGCTCGCGAAGCGGACCCTCGATCGCCATGTCAGCTCGCCGGCATGGCGAAGATGGCGTGCAGGTCGGCGGCCGTGCGCGCATCGCGACGGGCGCGGCGCGCGAACTCCCCCGCGGGCTCCAGCTCGATCACGCGTCGCCACCGATCGATCGCCTCGCGAAATCGCTTCTGCTCGTTCAGTAGCACGCCATCATAGTACAACGCGCCCGCGTGGCTCGGGTCGAAGCGCAGGACGCGCCGGAACGCCGTCACCGCATCGCCCTTGCGCCCCAGCACGAGGAGCGTTTCGCCGAGCGCGAGCAGGGCGTCGAAGTGGTAGGGATCGCGACCGAGCAGCGCGATGAGCAGCTCCAGCGCGTCTGAGCCACGTCCACCCGTTCGTCGAATGGCCGCCAGTTCGAGTGTCGCCTCGGCGTACGTCGGCACCGCATCGAGCGCGCGCTCGAGTTCTACCTCCGCGTCCTTCCACTCGCCGCGCTCGCGCAGCAGCCGTGCGAGCTCATAGCGCACGATGGCGAAGTCGCCGTCGAGCTCGAGGGCATGACGATACGCCGCGACGGCGCCCACGTTGTCACCGAGTGAGCGCGCGATATCGCCCATCCTCTGATGGACGTCGGCGCGCATCGGTGCCAGCGTCCGGGCATGGTCCAGCGCCGCAAACGCGCCTGCGGGATCTCCCGTGTCGGCGCGCGCTGCCGCGGCGAGCATGAGGTTGGGCACGGTGTCGGGCGCGCGTTCGATGAGCGCCTCGGCGATGGGCAGCGCTTCGCGCGCCCGCGCCAAGGCGAGTAGCGACCAGGCCTCGCCGGCGCGCGCGCGCGGGTCATCTGGCGCGACGCGCTCGGCTTCCCGATAGCGCTCCAGGGCCTCACCGTGAAGTCCCTGCCGGCCGTAGATGTCCCCGAGCAGGACATAGCCTTCGGGACGAGGCGCGCCGCGCGTGAGCGCGCGGCTCACTTCGGCCGCAGCGCGCTCGTACAGCCCCATGCCCAGGTAGTCCGCCGCCATGGCGAACGCGTCGACTTGCGCGTCGGCCGGCTGCGACTTCGCCGCGACAGGGTTGGGCACAGGCGCGAGCGACGTGAACAGCGAGTCGAGCACGCTGGCGTCAAACTCGAATTCCTCGACGTTCTCGTCGCGTCGCTCCACCGCCCCGATATCCGGTTGGATCGAAAGATCGGGGTCTTCGTACTCCAGATCGATCGCGAGCTCGAACTTCTGGGCGACATAGTACGGGTCGAGCTCCAGGGCGCGCTTCGTCTCGCGAAGCGCCCCCTCGAAGTCGCCGAGGTTGGAGAGGGTAAAGCTCAGGTTGTAGTGCGCTTCCGCGTACTCCGGCTTCGCCTGCACCGCGCGCGCGAACGCATTGCGCGCATCCTCATACTTGCGGAGTTCCGACAGGACGAGGCCGACGCCATTCCAGGCTGCGGGCTCCTCCGGCGACGTCTGCAGCACCGAACGATACGCTTCCAGCGCGAGCTGGAAGCGTTTTCCCTTGCTGAGCAGCAACCCGAGATTGAGACGGGCCTTCTCGAACGTCGGCTGCGCCTCGAGGGCGACCCGGAACGCGGCGACGGCGCCCTCGGTATCGCCACGATGGTACAGCGCGACGCCGAGATTGTTGTGCGCCAGCGCGTAGCCTAACTCCGCCTGAACCGCTCTCCGGTAGCTCTCTTCCGCGTCCTCGAACCGGCCATCCTGGTGCAGTGCGACGCCGCGCTCGTTCCACAGCTTCGGACTGTCCGGTTGGTGTTTCAGCAGCTCGTCGTACAGCTCGACCGAAGCTCTGGCCTCACGCCGCAGGAGATGCACCTCGGCCATCGCCTGCAGTACCAGCGGGCGGTCCTCGCCCCGCTCGAGCGCTTTCGCGTACTCGCGCAACGCTTCGGCATAATACCCCTTCTGGCGGAAGGCGAGGCCGAGATTGAACTGCGCAAGCTGCCCTTCGGCATGCACCTCCATCTGCGTCGCGCGCCCGTCGGCCCGCGCGGACTGCATCTCGTCCGGCCGCTGCGGGCGGCCTTGGTCGATGGCGAGATTCGCGTGTGCGCGCGACAGGGTCGGATTCAGCTGGATCGCCTTGCGTGTCACCGCGCGCGCTTCCTCGTGCCGGCCCATGTCGCCCAGCACGAAGCCCATGAGATAGAACGCGTCGGGATTCTGCGGATTGAGTTCCACCGCCTTGTTGAGCGCGTCGAGCGCGCCCTCGTTCACGCCGCGATTGTAGAGCACCTCGCCGATGTAGAAGTTCACCACGGAGCTGGTGGGGTCGAGCGCGAGCGCTCGCTCCAGATATCCGAGCGACTTGTCGAGGTCCCCGTTGGTGCGCTCCGCCAGGCCGAGCTGCACGAGCGCGCCGATGTCGTGGGGGTGGTGCCGCAACAGCTCGGAGAACTGCGCCACCGCGTCGGTCGTCTGTCCGAGCAGGGCGTGCGTTCGGCCAAGCTCCCATCGGGCGTCGCGGTCGGCGGGACGCGCCCGCAGCCGCTCACCTAGCTCGCTGACCTTGCGGTCGTAGTAGCCGGTGTTGAAGTACGCGATCTCGAGGTTGCGCTGGGCCACCTGCATCTTGAGGTCGAGCTCCAACGCGCGCATGAACGCGCTGACCGCTTCCTCGTACAGGCCCTTGTTGTAATAGAGCACCCCCAGGTTGTTGTGCGCCCCGGCGTCCGACGGATCGATCCGTCGGGCGAACGATCGCAGGACATCGCGATCGCGTTCCGAGGTAAGGCGGGGGGCGTTCACGGGCCGCGGGTGGTGATCTACGCGACGCGCACGGCGCGCAGGATCGCCTGCAGTGACGCCGGATCCGGCAGCAGCAGGAAGAATCCGCGCAGTTTCTCGCCCATGTCGGTCATGTAGAACTCGCTCTCGACGCAGAAGACGTAGTCGCGATCCGTGCCGAACTGCAGGTACGCGGTCGTGAGCACCGCGCTGCTCATGTCGACGGCCAGGCTGGGCGGCGACGGCAGCAGCATCATGCCCATGAAGTCGCTGAGGGCATTCATGTACGCGCTGCTGAGAATGTTGCCGGCTTCCTTGATCGCCGACTGCTCCATCTCGCCCAGGTCGGTGGACGACCCCTGCGGCCGCCGCAGCATCAGCTCGGCGAGGCGCACGGCCGTCGGCTTCGGAAAGACGAGCAGCGTGCGTCCGGTGAGGTCGCCGAGCATGTGCATGAGCACCGCCGCTACCGGTTCTTCCGGGGCGGAGATCTGCGGCGGCACTTCCTCCAGCCGCGTCACGTTGATCGTCGGGACGCTGATCATGATCGTGCTGTTGATCATCTGCGAGAGCGCGGTCGCGGCGTGACCCGCGCCGATGTTCGCGACCTCGCGCAGAGCGTCGAGCTGGAGCGCCTTCAATGAGCGCATGTCGTACATGGGAGATCCTTTAGAGAAGACTGCTCACGTCGAGAATCAGCGCCGGGGCTCCGTCGCCGAGGATGGTGGCCCCGCCGAACAACGAGAATCCGTCGCGCACGCCGTCGAACTGCTTGACGACGATTTCCTGCTGTCCGATGAGGGCATCGACCACGAGCG
>JBDSSY010000212.1:0-3788 GCA_039928585.1 Gemmatimonadaceae bacterium
GCCTCGAGCGCCTGCACTACTCGCGAGCTGGGGATGGCTCCGGCCGACGACGCCTTCACGAGCTTGTCGTCGCGATGGTACAGGTCGTTGCCGAAGTACAACGCGCCGTCGCGCAGGTAGGCCGTGCCGTAGGTGATGTAAACAGGCAGCTTGCGCGGCAGCTTCACCGGCGTGTTGTCGGCCCCCGCATCCATCGCCTGCTTCACCTTCTCGGCGTCCCACCCGAGCACCCACTGTGCGAGCTCGGTCGGCTTCTCGACGCGAATGCAGCCGTGGCTGAATGCGCGCACGTCCTTGCCGAACAGCTCGCGGTTGGGCGTATCGTGCAGGTAGATGTTGAAGTCATTGGGGAACAGGAACTTCACGAAGCCGAGCGAATTCTGCGGACCGGGCTTCTGCCGGATGCGTGTCGTGCCGCCGTCCTTGTAGTACTCCAGGTTCTCCGCCGCCATGTACCCCGGGTTGCTCGCGATCTTCGGCTCGATCTCCTTGGCCTGGATATCGGGCGTGATGTTCCAGAAGGGACGGAACACCACCGTCTCCATGGAATCGCTGAAGACGGGCGTCGCCTTGTCCTCGTACTCCTGGCCGACGATCACCTTCATGTCCAGCGCTTTCTCGCCGTTGTCGAACGCCTCCAGATGAAACGCCGGCACGTTGACGGAGATGTAGCGCGAGCCGAGTGAGCGGGGCATCCACCGGTCGCGCTCGAGATTCGCGGCGATCTGCCCGAGCCGGTATTCGGCCGGCACGTTGAGCGAATTCAGCGTCTCGCTTCCGAGCGCGCTGTCCACGGCGATCGCATGTCGCGCCTGGAACTGGGCGATCGCTCCGGCCAGCGATGCATCGAACACATTTGCGCCAGTCGCGCCGCCGACCGCGATGCCCTCGGCCACGAGCCGAGCGCGAAGCGCGGCGAGACGCTGCGGTGTGTCCCTGTCACCTGTCTTGAGCGCCTTGCCCGCGGGGATGGCGATCCATCCACCCTTCCCAACGATGCCACGATATCTCACCAGCTCTTTCTGCAACCCGGCGTAATCCGGGTTGTTGGGGCGCATCGCGTTGATCGCCTGCTCGAGCGGCATTTTCCCAAGCGTGCGCACCAGCGCGCTGTCGACGTTTTCGTCCTGCGGATCGATGTTCCAGCTCTGCGCGATCGACTTGGGATTGATCTGGCCGGTCAGCAGGTCTTCGCCGAGCGAGGCATAGGTCGACGTGAGCAACACGTCGGCGTCGGCGAGCTGGTCGGCCGTCGGCTTCGGGGCGCGGCGCAGTTCGACGATCGCATTGGCCAACTCGGTGATCGGATACTCGTCGAGCTTGAGCGCATCGGCGTTCGCATTCAGCACGGCGTCGGTGAGGGCACCGGCGCGGTCTTTTTCGAGTCCGTCCTTCGTCAGCCAGAGTGGCGTTTCGCCGAATCTCTTGTAAAGCCGCTGCGTACGTCGCCAGGCTTTCTCGCCCACCGTGGCCGGCCGCTGGCCGGCGAGCCGCTGTGCGATGGAGGCACGCAGCGCCGCGACGGGCACGCCCTGCACGTCGGTGAGGTTCGCGGGAGACCATGCCGGCTTGCCGACGTCGCCGGCCGATGTCGCGCTGGCGCTTTTCTTCTCACTGCTGGAACACGCGGCAAGCACCGCGAGCGGGAGCAGCAGGACGGCGAGTCGCCGGACAGGCGGAATTGACGGATGCAACATGCTCATGGTGATGACACTCGGTCGGCTGGGAGAATTTGAGAAATTCCTTTAGGCATTGACCGGTGGTGGGGCGAGATATGGGCCAGCGGTGATGGCTATGTAGTTCAGCCTTTCGATTCTGTTTCCGAAAGATCATGTGGGATGATCTGGAGGCTATGATGCTTTTGAACTGTCTTAAGAATGTCTTTATACTGATGTCTTAAATGTGAAGCGCGCTTCGACGTACGGCGAAAGGCGTGCGGCGCGTCGCGCGGGGAGAGGGGTGCGGCGTGCGGCGCTACGACCTCCGCGGTTGATGATCGTTTCATGACTTTCATGCAGATCACCTCGAAGATCCTTGAGCGCTCCATCCTTCCGTGGTGCCGGGCACGTGCCCTGCCTGTGGTGTGCATGGTGCCCCGCCTCTGGTGCGCCGATCCTCAAGCGGAGAGACTGGAACGATGGACACTGACGCGACGACCTTGAACGGCTCCCCGGCCAGATCGGATACGCCGAGCGACACGGTCTCGAGCAAGCTGTCGGAGGCGCTGGACACCGCGCGCGCGAAGACGGGGAGCATGCAGGCCGGACTGGCTGACCTGCTCGACTCCAGCGCCCAGGTGATTCGCTCCCGCGGTGTAGCCGCAAGCGACGCGGCGGGCACCACGGTCGGGGATGGCGCGGCCGAGCGACTCGCGCAGAGTGGAGAGACGACGGCGGCGGTGCTCGAGCGCGGGGCGATGTGGTTGCGCGAGAACGACCTGAGCGACGTCGAGGCCCGCTTCACGTCGCACGTGAAGAAGAATCCTGCGCAGACACTGCTGATCGCTGCGGGGATCGGCTTCCTGTTGAGCCGCCGACGCTGAACGTGCGGCGCTTCATCTTGACGCGACAGCTCGCGCGCTCGGCAGCGCTTTCCGCCGCGCTCGCCGGCGCTGTCGGTGCGCAGGCAGGAGACACCGCGCCTCGCGTGGGCCCGCCGCGCGGCACCGTGATGGTGGTGGGCGGCGGCGCGCAGGGACCGGAGCTGTACGCGAAGTTCATCGAGCGCGCGGGCGGGCCCGACGCGCTCATCATCGACGTGCCGACGGCGGGCGGTGACTCGACTTACTCGGCCGACTGGCGCGGCACGCGTGGATTGAAGGCAGCCGGCGCACGGAACGTGATGGTGCTGCACACGCTCGACCGGCGCGTCGCAGACAGCGACAGCTTCACGGCTCCCATTGCCAGGGCCGGCGGCGTCTGGTTCGAGGGCGGCCGGCAGTGGCATCTCGTGGATCGGTACGCCGGCACGCGGACGGAGCGAGCGTTTCACGATGTGCTGGCACGTGGCGGCGTGGTCGGTGGCTCTTCCGCGGGCGCATCGATCCTCTCGAGCTACATGCTGCGGGGCGCGCGCGCCGGCAATGCGACGATCATGGCGCCAGGGTACGAAGTTGGCTTCGGCTTTCTCCGCGGCGTCGCGGTCGACCAGCACGTTGTCGCGCGCGACCGGCTGCGTGATCTCGCCGACTCGCTGCTGCCGCGCCGGCCCGACCTGCTCGGTATCAGCGAGGACGAAGGCACAGCGTGGGTGATTCGTGGCGACACGGCCGAGATCCTGGGCCGCAACAAGGCGTTCGTGTACGGAGGGCGAGACCCCACCGACTCGGGCGTCCCTTTCCTCACGCTCCGGCCGGGCGACCGCTACGACATGGGCGCTCGGCGCGTCATGCGTCGCGCCATCGACGATACCCCGCTGACACGGTCGTTCGTCGACTCGCTGTTCGCGCACGTGGGACACGCCGGCGAGCCAACAGCGACGGTGCTCGTGGCGCGCGAGGGCAAGGTGCTGGTTGATCGCGGTTACGGCATTCCCGTGCACGCGAAGTATACGCCCGTCACGACGCAGCCGAACTTTCCGCTCGGCGGACTCACGCCCGCGTTCACCTCACTCGCCGCGCAGCTCGTGTCGCCGCCAATGGCGGCACCGCGCCGGTATTCGGCATGTTTGGGACAATCAACGGTCGGATGGGCACTGCGGCGGCGTTGATCGGTGAAACCGGGATTACGGTTGGATATCCCAGCAGGGTCTCGTCCCGCGTCAATGGATGCATCATTGGCGGCGGCGGC
>JBDSSY010000213.1:0-17616 GCA_039928585.1 Gemmatimonadaceae bacterium
GTATTGCCGTTCGCGTCGGTGTAGCTGGCGGTCGCGGTGTTCGTGATGACGGTGCCTTCGGGCGTCGCCTGCGCGGCAGCGCTCTGCGCCGTCGCGAGCGTCGTCATCAGGGCAATCGCGCCGACGGTCAGCCATCGGCTGATCCGGGGAGCGAGGGCGCGGGTGCGCATGGAGATCGTGGACATTGGTCGGGCCTTTTGATTGAAGTTGGTGATTAGCAGGAAGGACCAGCGATGCGACTGGGGTTCAGCGAGTGGCGAGGCGCGCTTCGAACTGCGCGGTGACCGTGGCGCCGGGCGGAACCCAGCCGTCCACGATCCAACGCACGCTGGTGTAGCGTTCCGCAGCGATCGCGCGCTCGATCCGCTTGCCGTCGATCGTCACCGTCTCCATCGGGCGCGCCGACCACGACGCGCCGTTGTCGGCGGAGTACTCGGCACGCGCATCCGGTCGGCTCGACTGCGCCGAGCCGGCGACGAACTGCAGGCCGGATGCGACCGGGTTCTGGATCGCGACCTGGCGCACCGGGCGGCCGGCCGTGTTGGTGAAGGTCAGCTTGTAGCGCAGCACGTCGCCGGCGTGGACAGTGGCGTCGGCGCGCTTCGCCCCGCGCGCTGCCGCAGCCACCGCGGTGCGGTTCTCGGCTGCCACGGCGAGCGCGGACGCCGGACGCACCGGAGCCTGCGCGCGCAGCGGCGTCGCGAACGTGAGCGCGACGAGAAGCCCGAACAGCTTCGCGGGGATGGACGACTTCATGGTGCCTCCAATGGGTGTAAGCCGGGCAGTGGTGACGGAATGGTTTTTCACAGGAGGAAATCTCGGTTTATGCCAGTGAAGGCTTCGTGAAGCGGGTCTGTCGTTTTGTTCACGAAGGGCGCGCGGCGAGCTCGATGGCCGAAAAACGGAGGGCGCACCGGATCAAGTCCGGTGCGCCCTTCGTGCGCCGCTCTTACCGCGTTGTCGACCTGTTGCCAGGGCTGGTGGCGATCGTCAGGGGACGATCAGTTCCCGCGATGACGTTGCTCCGGCAGACGCGCCCTGCTCAGCGGATCCGCGTGATGAACTGCACGTTACCGGTGTTGCCGGGAGCGGCGGCCGGCAGGCTGGAGAGGAGCAGCCAGCGGATGCGGTTCACGCATGCGTCGTAGGCCGCGGGTGCGAGGCAGCCAGCGGACACCGGGGCATACGTCCAGCTGATTCCATTGTCGCTCGAGTATTCCAGTGTGACGCTGATGCCGACCGGCATGCTGGTGACGACGCTCCCCACCTTGAACTGCACCGCACTCGGGATCGAGTCCATCAGGATCACGCTGAATGCGGGCTGGGTTCCGACGTTGGTCACGGTGGCGGTGTACGTCAGGTCCGTGCCCGGAGGTTGGATTCCCGATGGACTCACCCCTTTCGAGAAGGCGAGGACCGGGCCGGACACCGTGACGGCGAGCTTCATGCTGTCGCGCACGGTGGCGAGGGCCGTCGAGCGGGCGAGGAGGAAGAGCGTGTCGATCGTGCCGGCCGCGACATTGCCTACCGAATACGTCATCGTGATGCTGGCCGTGGCGCCAGCAGCGACATTCGACAGACGCGCACTATCGGGGTTGGCGGCCTGGGTAACCCCGGCACCGGTAATCGATATCAGGGTGAGCGCCGTTCCAGGTCGCCGCGCCGCGAGGAGGTCGTAGCTGTCGGTGAGGGAGCCGGTGTTCTGGACCGTGACCATCGTGGTATAGGGGACCCCATTGCTCGGCAGTTGGCTTATCGTCGCGAGGTGCGGAGACACGATCACGGCTACTGAAGAGATGGATATGGTCTTGTCGTCGGTCGCCGATGAGTTGCCGCCTGAGCCCGTGACCACGAGCTGCAGAAAGTCCGCGGCGGAAGCGGCGGTGAAATTCGTGAATTGGAGCCCCGAGACCGTGATCTGGCCGCTCGCCGCAAAATCCGACGTGACGTTGAGCACGAGGGTCTTGCCGGCGTTTTCGTAGCTCACCGTCGTCGATACCCGTGCCGCCGACCCGCCCCCGATGGTGGCGGTGGTCAACGACGTGTTCCAGGTCATGTTGAAGCCTGACGGAGTCCGGATCCGGATGTCGCTCGCCGCCGTGATCGTCGCCGTAGCTGCGTCGGTGACGGTGACAATGCTCATGGCCGTCGCGGCCTGTCCGGCCACGAACGTCTGATTCGCGGCCGAGCTGATCGTGGGCGCCACGATCTGCTTGGTCTGGTTGTCCGAATCCGCCACCGCGCCCCCTGCTCCACCCACGATGAGCTCCAGGTTGGCCGGCAACGAGACAGTGGTGAAGCTGGTGAACTGGAGACCGGAGAGGGTGATCTGGTCGCTGGCCGCGAAGTTCGACGTCACGTTCAGGACTAGCGTCTTGCCGGCGTCTTCATAGCTGACGGTGGTCGACACCTTCGCCGCTGCGCCGCCGCCGATCGCGGCCGTCGTCAGTGCCGTGTTCCACATCATGTTGAGGCCCGACGGGATCCGGATCCGGATGTCGTTCGCCGCCGTGATCGTCGCCACGATCCCATCAGTGATGGTGATGGCGCTCATGGCCGTCGTCGCCTGCCCCACCACGAACGTCTGGTTGGCCGCCGAGCTGAGCGTGCCACCCACGATCAGCTTCGTTCGGGTATCGGTGGCGGCGGTCGCGCCGCCCGCACCCGCGATCACGAGCTGGAGGTTGGTGACCGGCGATGGCGCGGTGAAATTCGCGAACTGGAGGCCGGAGATCGTGATCTGGTCGCCAGCCGAGAAATCGGAGGTCACGTTCAACACCACTGTCCTGCCGGCGTCCTCGTAGCTGACGATGGTGGACACCTTGGCCGCCGCGCCGCCGCCGATCGTGGCCGTCATCAGCAACACGTTCCACGTCATGTTGAAGCCCGCGGGGATGCGGATGCGGATGTCGTTCGCCGCCGTGATCGTCGCCGTAGTGGCGTCGGTCACGGTGATGGTGCTCATGGCCGTCGGCAAATCCGCGACCGCGAAGACCTGGTTGGCGGCCGAGCTGATGGCGGGGGCCACGATCTGTTTGGTTCGATTGCTGGTGGCGGCGGTGGGCCCGCCGGCGCCCGCCACGACGATCTCCAGAGCCGTCGCCGCTGACGGCGCGATGAAGCTGTTGAACTGAAGTCCCGAAACGGTGATCTGATCGTTGGCCGCGAAATCCGAGGTCGCGTTGAGCACGAGGGTTCGCCCCGCGTCTTCGTAGGTGACTGTGGTCGACACCTTCGCCGCTGCCCCACCCCCGATCGTGGCCGTCGTCAGCGACGTGTTCCACGTCATGTTGAAGCCCGTGGGAATCCGGATCCGGATGTCATTCGCCGCCGTGATCGTCGGCGTGCTGGCGTCCGTGACGGTCGCCACCGTCATGGCCGTCGGCAGCGCGCCCACGATGAACACCTGGTTCGCGGTTTCGGTGAGGGCCGGCACCACGATGGTCTTCGTCTTGTCGTCGGTCGCGGCGGTGAGTCCGCCCGACCCCGATACCACCAGCTGGAGGTTCGCCGCCGGAGATGTTGCGGTGAAGCTGGTGAACTGAAGTCCCGAGACAGTGATCTGCTCGCCCGCCGCGAAGTCCGACGTCACGTTCAGGACCAGGGTCTTGCCCGCATCCTCATAGGTGACTGAGGTGGACACCTTCGCCGCCGCCCCACCCCCGATGGTGGCGGTGGTCAGCGACGTGTTCCAGATCATGTTGACGCTGGCGGGGATCCGGATGCGGATGTCGTTCGCCGCCGTGATCGAGGCGACCGAGGCATCGGTGACCGTGATCGCGCTCATGGCCGTGCTCACGGCCCCCACCACGAACGTCTGGTTCGCCGCCGACGAGATGGTCGGCGCGACGATCGTTTTCGTTCTGGCGTCAGTGGCGGCGACCGTGCCCGCACTGCCGGCGGTGATCAGCACAAGGCTGGTCGCGGGCGACGTGGCGGTGAAGTTCGTGAACCTGAGGCCGGAGACGACGATCTGCTCGCTGGCGAGGAAGTCGGCGGTGACGTTGAGCACGAGGTCCAGATTGCCGTTGGCGTAGCTCACCGTGGTCGAGACCTTCGCCGACCCTGTACCCGTGATGGTGGCCGTGGTGATCGTGGGGTCCCACGTCATGTTCAGCCCCGCCGGGATCCGGATGCGGATGTCGTTCGCCGCCGTGATGACCGGCGTGGCGGCGTCCGTGATCGTGATCGCGCTCATCGCGGTGCTGGCCGAGCCAACCACGAAGGTCTGGTTGGCGGCGGACCTGATCGTCTGCGCCGCAGCCGGGGCCGCGACCGCCGTCACTCCCAGGAACACCGATGGCACGCACAGCAGGGCTGCGCGGAGCCGACCTGCCTGGCTACGCCGAGGGAGGGAAACGAGCCGTCGTGACATGCAGGAAGATTAGGCGTCTTCCTGTTACGAATCCCTGAAGTGCACCTGTCATTTTCTTCACGATCGGCCGACAGACGGTGATCGCGTGACCAAGCTGCTGATCGTGGAAGACGAGGCGGACGTCCGCGAGCTCGTGAGCCTCGTGCTGCGCGAGGAGGGGTACGCCGTGGATGCCGCGGCGGACTACACCGAGGGGCTCGCCCTCGCGCTCACGAACGACTACGACGCGCTCGTGCTCGATGTGCGCCTGCCCGACGGCAACGGCATGGACATCGCGCGCACGCTCCGGCGAGAATCACGCATGGTGCCGATTCTCATGCTCACGGCGCAGCGCACGCCGGGCGACGCGGTGCGCGGTCTCGACGCCGGTGCCGACGATTATCTGGGCAAGCCCTTCGACGTCACGGAGCTCAAGGCGCGCGTCCGTTCGCTGCTTCGACGCGGTGGCCCCTCGCGTACCGATCAGCTCACGTGCGGCACGCTGGTCGTGAACCGGCTCACGCGTCAGGCGCTGCTCGCTGGCGAGCGGCTCACGCTGACGACCAAGGAGTTCGGTGTGCTGGAGCACCTGGTGGCACACGCCGAACAGGTCGTGACGCGCAGCGCGCTGCTGGAGCACGTGTGGGAGCGGACGCGGGACCCCGACTCCAACGTGATCGACGTGCACGTCGCCCGCCTGCGCGCCAAGCTGCAGGAGGGCGAGGGAATGCCGAGAATCTCGACCGTGCGCGGCGTGGGGTTCATGCTGACGACGACGGCCTGACGGCCGACGGCGCGAGGCTCACGCCGCCGAGTTTCCCTGAGCCGCCGACGCCGCCTCGCTGGATTCCCTGATCACCACGCCCGTCGCCGGACCGCGACCCAGCACCAGCGCCGCCAGCCGCGACGACATGTAGACGGTCTCCTTCGCGAGCGATGGTGGTGCCGCGAACGCGGGGATGGAGACGCTGTAGGCGGCGAGCTGACGGATTGTCTTGCTGCTGAACATGGTGCCCTCAGGTGATCGTTGCAGGTTCGACACCATGCTCCGACGCAGGGTTTGTATTCCCACGCACAGCCGCGAGTGCGTCCAGCGCGCGAGGGCAGAGCTTCGTCCCGCGCTCGCGTTCCATCAACGCGGTCGCGTTCGCCCAGGACATGCCGGCGCGATATGGCCGGTCCGACGTGAGCGCGTCGTAGATGTCGCACACCACGAGGATCCGGCTCGGCAGGTCGAGCGCATCACCCGCGAGCCCGAACGGATAGCCGCTGCCGTCGAGCTTCTCGTGATGCAGCGATGCAGTCCACGCGAACCGGCCGAACGCATTCACGCGTTGCAGGATCTCGAGCGTGTGCCGAGGATGCTGCTCCATGGATGCGCGCTCCTCCGGCGTCATCGGTCCGTTCTTGTCGAGAATCGAGTTCGACACACCGAGCTTGCCGATGTCGTGCAGCAGCCCGGCGCGATAGATGCGCCGCTGCTCCGCTGCGTCCAGCCCGCACTCGGCCGCGAGCTCACGGGCGACGTCGGCCACGCGAGTGGAGTGGTTGTACGTGAACGGGCTCTTCGCATCGATGATGTCGGCGAACGCGCGACACACGCTGTCCAGCCCGTCCGCGTCCACCTGCATGTGCTGATCGGCCGGCTCTGCCGCCACGACGGCGGCGCTGACGTCGCCGCGAAGCAATGCCCACCATGCATCGTCCGACGTCCAGCGCTGCACGAGACGCACGAGCCCGGGATCGAACCAGCTCCCGCTCCGCTGTCGCGCGACGCGAAGCGCAGCGCGCGCACCAGACTTGTGGTGGAACGCCTCCACTGTCTGCGCCAGGTTGGCGATGCGCGCCAGGAGCGGAATGTCGGCACCTGCCAGCCCACGCGCGTATCCCAGCCCGCACCAATGTTCGTCCAGCGACCGTATGGCATCCGCGGTTTCGGCCGGAAACCCGAGCTGCAGCGCGATCGATGCGCCCCGGTCGCATCGGATCTGGATCAGGTCTTTCGTCATGTCCCCGGAGCGCGCGATGGCGAGGAAGTGGCGCACCCGCTCCGCGAGCGACTTGCCGCGTCCCACCGTCGTCGCGGTCGTGAGCGCGAGCCGCACGCGCTTGTGCCAGTTCACCAGCTTCATGCGCGGCTTCACGTACTGATCGTCGCTCCCGAACATCGCGGCCATCCGGCCGGCATTGCTCGAGCACCCGGCGTCCTTGAGCAGGATGGCGTAGTACAGCGCCGAGCGCTGTGCTGCATTCACCCCCGCCTCCTCCGCGATGCGCATCCCGATCAGGCAGGTGCGCAGCGTATGCCCCGGCGTCGCCCCCTCGGTGAGGTCGAGGGCGTACGACAGGGCCGAGAGCACTTCGGACAGGGAGACGCGGTCGGTAGTCAGCGATTGGGGCACGTAAGAGGATACGATCTGATCGGGCGATCGTTTCTGTCTCGTGTGGTTTTTTCGCTCAGGCCTCGAACTCTCCGGGCTTCGCTTTTCCCTCAGGCCTCACACCTCAAACCTTCATGCTCCCCTCTCTCACCTTCCCGCTCTCCGCCTGCAGTCGCGGTGGCCGATCCGGCGAACCGGCATCGCGAACTGCAGCGGGAGAGATGGAAGGCAGGAGGGAGCAGCTGGAAGCGATCAGGCTTGAGCGTTGAGGGAACAGCGGAACTGATCGGGATGATTGTTCACCGTTGCCCGTTCACGGTTCACCGTTCACCGTTCACCACATGAAGCTTCCCGTTCTCGCACTAGTCGTTCTCCCCTCGCTACTCCCCGCCCAGGACAGCGCGCGCACGACGACGTCCCTGCCCCAGGTCCGCGTCACCGCCACGCGCGATGGCCCGCGCGCACCGCTCGAGCTGCCGTACGCCGTCACGCTCACCCGCCCCGACTCGCTCGCGGCCCTGCGTCGACTCGGCGTCGACGAATTGCTGTTCGCCGTCCCCGGCGTCGCCCTCGCGAACCGCCAGAATCCGGCGCAGGATCCGCGCGTCAGCATCCGCGGATTCGGCGCTCGGTCAGCGTTTGGCGTCCGCGGCGTTCGAGTGCTCCAGGACGGGGTGCCGCTCACCCTGCCCGATGGCCAGACGCCGGTGGACGCGCTGGATCTGGAGGGAGCCGAGCGCGTGGAGGTCGTGCGAGGAAGCGCATCGTCCTTGTATGGAAACGCGGCCGGCGGCGTGATCGACGTGCGATCGCCGCAGTCGCCTGCGATGCGCGCTGCACCGTTCGCGCGCATCGTCGGTGGCGATGCGTCGCCTACCGTCAGCGCCGTCGGGGCCGCGGGAACGATGGATCGTGTCGGGTACAGCTCATCGCTCACGCGCGTGAATGGACGCGGCTTTCGCGACCACTCGGATCAGCGCGCGACGCGCGGCGCAGCGCGACTCATCCTGACGAATGCCGGCGAGGCCGTACAAACCATCGCGATCGCGGCGCGACTGTCCGACGTGTCGAACGCCGAGAGCCCCGGGGCGCTGACGAGGGCACAGTTCGACGCGAACCCGCGCATGGCGGACCCGCTCTCGGTGCGCAAGCAGGCGGGCAAGATCGTGCGGCAGGGTGACCTGTCGATCTCGCTCATGCGTGCGTTGCGGCAGAACGGAGCACTGGAAGCGGTCGTCTACGGCAGCACGCGTACGCTCGCCAACCCGCTCACCTTCGCCACGGTCGACGTGGACCGCACCAGCGGCGGCGCATCGGCGCGCATTCGCGACCAGTTCATGCTCGGCGCACGAACCGCACGACTCACCGCTGGTGCCGACGTGCAGTGGCAACACGACGATCGGCTCGAGTCCGAGAACTGTATCGATGCCGTCACCGTCACCACCGCCTGTCCCGCGGGCCCCTCGCTGCGCGGCAATCGTCGCCGCGATCAGCGCGAGCTGGTGACGAGCATTGGCCCCTTCGTGCGCGGCGAGCTCGCGCTCGCGCCGCGCCTGCTCGCGTCGGCGGGTGTGCGCGCCGACGCCGTGCGGTTCCGCGTGCGAGATCGCCTGGTAACCGCCACCAACCTCGACGACTCCGGCGATCGCACGCTGCACGCGGTGAGCCCCGCGCTGGGGCTGCTGTGGCGCGCCGCGCCGCTCACGTCGGCCTACGCCTCCCTGTCGTCCAGCTTCGAGACTCCCACAACCACGGAGCTCGGCAACAAGCCCGACGGATCGGCCGGCATCAATCCCGATCTCCAGGCCCAGCGGACGACGACGCTCGAAGTCGGTGTGAAAGGGCTGCTGCCCACGCTCGGTGTGCGCTGGGACCTGGCATTGTTCGAGGCCCGGGCGCGCGACGAACTGGTGCCGTTCGACATCCCGAACGGCCGCGGACGCCGGTATTTCCGCAACGCCGGCCGCACGCGGCGGCGGGGCGGCGAGCTGGGTGTCCAGGCGGACGCCGGCGCTCTCACCCTGCAGGCGGCATACACCTACTCGCATTTCCGCTACCTCGAGTACGTCGTCGGGACGACATCGTTCGACGGCCGGCGCATCCCCGGCATTCCCGCGCACGCGCTCGCGACGTCGGCTGCGGTGCGGTTGGGCGACGCGACGGTGTCCGCGACCGCCGACGTCGCGAGTGCGCTCGACGTCGACGATGCCAACAGCGCGCAGGTGCCGACGCGCACGCTGCTCGGACTCGCGCTGTCGCGAACGGTGCAGCTGGCGGGAGTGCGCGTGTCGCCGCTCGTCGCCCTCCAGAACATCGGCGGTGTGCACACCGTGGGATCCGTGAGCGTCAACGCCGCCGCCGGAAAATTCTTCGAGCCCGCACCCGGCCGCACCCTGCTCGTGCGGCTGTCCCTCGCGCGCGGGACCACGGACGTCCCGTGACCGGCGCGTCGCTCGCCCGACGAATGCGCTCCCCGCCATTGCTGCAGTCACTCGCGATCGTGACGTCGCTCGTCGCCGCGACCGCATGCCGAACGGCCTCCGTGGTGCCGCCAGACATCGACGCCGTCGCGATCGTGGAAGGCGATTCCGCCGCCGGGGCACCCCGCGACACCGTCGACGGCGAGTTCACCGTTCGGCTCGACCGTGCACGATGGACGGCGCGCACGCGGGCCGAGCCGGTCCGCGACTTCTGGGATCACATCGCCGTGCTCGATCCAGCTGCCGCCGAACGGGCGGCGACGTCGCTCGACGAGCGGACGTTCGTGGTGGCGCTCCGGACGCTCATGGCGGGCGACCCGGAAGCGGCGACGGTCGCGTTCACATCGCTGTACACTCGTGCCACGGACCCCTCCGTACACGCACGGGCGCGCATCGGACTCACCATGGCGCTCGCCTGGCGATCCGACTGGCAGGCGCTCGCGAGCCTCGCCCGCGATCTCGACAGCACCGGCCTGGACCTCGACGATCGCGTGGCGCAGGCTGGGGTGGAACGCTGGGCGCGCGCATTCGCCGCCGTGCCCACACCTCGCGTGTTCGTTCCGGATGCGCCCGAGACATTGCCGATGCGCCGCAGCGTGTTCGGCACGCCGACGATCTCCGTGCGCATCAACGGCCGCCCGTACCAGTTCTGGCTCGACACAGGGGCAAGCATGACGTTGCTGTCGTCGACCGTGGCCGCGGAGGCCGGCGTCATGCTCGCCGCGCCCGACACGCTCGCGCTGGCGGTCGTCGCCGGACACATTCCCGCGCGAGCCGTGGTGATGGACTCGCTGTCGATCGGCCGAATGGTCGCGCGCGGACTGACGGCCGCCGTCGTCAGCCCCGGCGCCCTGCGGCTCTCGCGCACGAGGCCCACGGGAGTGGTGGAAGCCGTCCAGATTGACGGCGTCATCGGCACCGACCTGCTGCGTCAGCTCGATCTCGTGCTCGACGCCGGCGCGGGCACGATCACGATTCGGCGGCCGCGCCGCGATGTCCGTCGCCCGCGCAACCTGTTCTGGGTGGGCTATCCGGTGGTGAAGCTCGTGTCGCGCGACGGACGCCCGGTGCTGTTCGGGCTCGATACCGGCGCCGAGGGCACGTTCGTCACTCCGTCGCTGCTGCGAAAGGTTCCCCGCATTCCCATCGCCGCGCGCCGCATGACGCTCGGCGGGCTCGGCACGGAGACGGTGCGCACGAAGTGGGTGGTGCGGGAACTGGCACTCAGCGACGGCGACTACGCGCTCACGTTGAGCAACGCACCGATCGCCGACGACAGTCGCTGGACGTTCGTGACGTTCGATGGCGTGATCGGCAGCGACATCGCGCTGGCGAGCCGGATGCACCTCGACTTCGTCAACGGCGTGTTCGATGTCAGGCCGACGGCGGGGCGCTCGGCGGCTGCGCCGCCCTCGCTGACGGGGCGCGTGAGCGCGCTGCGCGCGGCACGCTTACGGGGTTGTCAGTGACTGATCGAGAAACCGAACCACCGTGTCGTAGGCGAGTTGGGCGCCGATGCCGCCCGGGGCGAGATCGAAGCCGTGTTCGGCCCATGGGACTTCCACCTGCACGACGTGCACGCTCGCTTCGCGGAGCTTCTCGGCCGCGTCGCGGTTGAACGACGCCTTCACGGCGTGATCGCGCGTGCCATACAGCAGCAGCGTCGGCGGCAGACCGGGACGGATGTGGCTGGAGGGTGATGCGTCGCGGTACGGAAAGGCGCGCTCGGCCGGGGTGCCGCCCAGGAAGTCGCGCAGCACGGCGCGAACGTCGAGCGGGTCGGGAGCAGGGCGATCTTCATACCCGCGCACGAGGTCGAACGGCGCATAGATCGCCACCACCGCGCGCACGCCCGGCGTGACGGAGGTGAATGCCGCGAGCTCGGCAAGATGTCCACCGGCAGATCGTCCCAGCAGCGCAATCCGTGTGGTGTCGACCCCCCATGCGCTCGACGAATCCCTCACCAGCGCCAACGACCGACGGACGTCGTCGAGCGATGCGGGGTGCGGATGGCGTGGCGCGTGCCGGTAGTCGATCGCCACAACGGTGAACCCGTGTGCCGCGAGCGCGCGGCTGACGTTCGCTCCCTGTGCCGGCTCTCCCCCCCGCCAGGCGCCACCATAGATCACGACGATCGTCGGTCGAGGGCCGGGCGCCGACGCGCGAAAGAGCCGCATCGCGAGTGGACTCGTGTCGGCCGCCGTATACGGAATCGTTCGCTCGACGATGCCGCTGGCGTCCGGCGCGCCGCGAAGCATTTCGCCGAGTGAGTATCGCCACGGGGCTCCGCCCAATTGTTCGGCCGCGCGCTCGGCCACCGCCCGATGCTGCGCGAGCGGACGCAGCGACAGTCCCGCCACCAGCAGGAGCACCACGCCCGCGGTGGCCTGGCGTCGTACGTCGCCGCGCAGAAGCAGCAGACTCACCGGCAGCCAGAGGAGCGCCACCAGCGCGAGAGCGGGTGAGAGCTCCGTCGCCGCCACGACGAGCACGAGCATCGTCATCGTGAACGGCGGCACGACGAGCATCGTGGCGATCAGCGCCAGCACCGCGGTACCCACCAACGCCGCGATGCGCGTGTAGCGAGCGGGTGAGCGACGAGTGGTCGGTGCAGGCATGGCTGATGACCGATGTGAAGAGAAGCGAACGCGGGCGTTAACCATGACTTGCCGGTCCCGATGCTCAGAGGGCGCTGAGGTTTGCTGCATCGCCCACCAAAACGGTAACGCGATCGCTCGTCGCGCGTCATTACAGGTACCGTCCGTCACACCAGATTCGTGACCAGACCGCGCCGATCGTTGGAACGGATGCTGCTCAACAGGGTCTGATATGCATCCCTCCCTCGCAGCACAGGCGCATCCATGATTCGCTCCAGTCGGCTGCTCGTCAGCCTTGCACTTCTATCCGTCGTGGCGCCAGCCGCGTTCGCACAGCAGCCCGTGCCGCAGCCCGCGCAGCAGGGCACGCCGCAACCACCGGTGTCCGACAGTCTCCTCGTGGAGACGGACTCGGCGGCGGCGCGCCGTAACTGGCTGGGATCCCTGCTCCGGCGAGTCACCCTGCGAGGTGATGCGACCGCCGACAGTCTGGCCGCCGTGGATTCCATGGAAGCCGCGGTCCGTCCCCGGGCACCTCGGCGCGTCTTCAATTCGCGCCGCGACCGGCTCGAGTACGAGTCCGCGCGCGCCGTCGCCCTGCGCGCGTCCGGCTACCGCATCGTCGTGGACATCAGTGATCATCGGCTGTACGTGATCGACGACAATGACACGCTAATGACGGCGCCTGTCGCCACCGCCAAGAACACGACACTCACCTTCAATGGTCGTTCGTGGCGGTTCGAGACCCCGCGCGGCGTCCGGACGGTGCTGGCCAAGGACAAGGATCCGGTGTGGACTCCCCCCGACTGGCACTACGCCGAGGTCGCGACGGAGAACGGGCTCAAGATGCGTCATCTCTCGCGCGGCCAGACGATCCGGTTGCGCGACGGTACGCGGCTGATGACGAAGGGCGACGAGGTCGGGGTGATTCTCCCCGAGGAGTCGGAGTTCGTGCCGCTCGTGCTGGATGCGCACATCGTATTCGACAACACGATCTTCGTTCCGCCGGCTGGCACGAAGCACCGCACCATTCAGGGCGAGCTCGGACATTTTCGGCTCAAGCTGGGCGACGGATATCAGCTGCACGGCACACCCTACGCGCAGTCCATCGGCGCGGCTGTCACGCACGGGTGCGTCCGCCTTGGTGACGAGGACATCGAGTGGCTGTTCGCGAACGTACCAGTGGGGACCAAGGTCTACCTTTACTGATGACTGCAGTTGACAGTCGTCGGTGTGAGGGTCCACGGCCGAGCTGACAGCTTCGAGCTGTGAGCTCTCAGAAGTGAGAACTGTGGCACTGACGTTCCGCCGTTCGTCACGACCGCGCCAAGCTGCTCCGCGCTTTCCCCTCGCAACGGCCTACGATCAATTCAGTCAGCTGACAGCTTGAAGCTGTCAGCTCGGCAGTGCCAACTTCCGACTGCAGTTGGCAGTGGTCGGTCTCACGTCCACGGCCGAGCTGACAGCGTCGGGCGGTGAGTGCTCAGGAGTGAGAGTTGCGGCACTTGCCGTGCGAACTACTGCGCAACATATTTGTTGCGTCTCCAGCAAAGAGCCCCCTTGGCACGCCGACAGCCGGTTTTCGTGAAACCTTCCCTGACGCCCGATGACAGCGGACGCGGCGTCATCCGTGGCGCGACGTATTTCCTCGTGCGCAGTGCCTTCGCGTCCGACGCCGCGATCGCCAGCTTCGCCGGCATCGACCGCAGTCGCGTCACGCGATTCAAGCAGGGGATGAACCTGGAGCCCGACACCGCGGCGCTGCTCGATGCGGTGGGCGCGACGGTCACCCAGTTGCGCGGCTTCCTGGACGACGATGCCATTCCCGAATGGCTGCGCGGCGCGAACGCGCATCTCGCGCACCGCGCGCCACTCGACGTGCTCCGCACGGGCAGGCTCAGTGAAGTGATCGCGGCCATCGAGGCGGAGAAGAGCGGCGCCTTCGCGTGACACTCGTGCTGTACCGCGTCTTTCCCTGGGATCATCGCGCCCCGGCCGGCGCTCCCTTCGCTCCTGACTTCGTGCCGCCCCAACAGGGGAGTGGCCGGTTCGACTTCGCCGAAAGCCCCGTGCTTTACCTCGGCGAGCTGCCGGAGCATCCGGTGGGCGAAGTGCTACAGGGATTTCGCGGCCGCCCATTCCGCGACGGTATCCTCCGTCGATTCGGACACCCGCTCGCCCTCGTCAGCATCACAGTGCCCGCCGACATCGCAGCATCGATCGTGGATCTCGACGATCCGGCCCGACTCAGTGTGCTCTCGCTGCGCCCAAGCGACGTCGCGAGCGACGACCGCGCGCGCACGCGCGCCATCGCCGCACGGTTGTTCGACGAGGGCGCCAGCGGCCTGCGATGGTGGTCGCGGCTGAGCGGCGACTGGCACGCGGTGGTGTTGTTCCTCGCGCGCGTCCCGTTCGCCCGGCTCGACATGGCAACGCCCGAGGTGCTGACGCGCGATCACCCCGCCGTCGTCACTGCGTGCCGCCATCTGGCGATCCTCGTCCCCTGACGCGTCACGCCGCTAACCGTGGGTGCGATCTCCCGCCGCCGCACTCTCTGTGGCGACGGCGAGCTGACCTTGGCGCACCACCGCACCCAGCGCCAGCTCGGCATCCGCTGCGCCCGGCAACTCCGGAATGTTCGCGAGCAGCAGGCGCAGCGGCTGATTCGACAACAGTGCGACGTGCGTCATCTCCGTACGCTCCAGCAGATCGGTGAGCTGGTCGGCGCCACGCGCCACCGTCGCTCGTCCTTCGGTGTTCGCCACGCGCTCCTCCCGCAATCGCGCGAGCGAGTGCACCGGCTTCCGCGTCCCGAGTGTCGCGCAGATGGCGTCGTGGTCGTACGGCGTGAGATCGTCGTGGCCAATCACCAGTGCGTCAGCGGTGAGCGGCAGGTGACGCAGATCCCGCACGAATCCGTGCAGTGAAGTCGCGGGTGATCGGGCGAGCCAGCGCAGCAGCGCGACGTCCGCTCGCGACGCATTCAGCTGCGTCAGCCGGTCGCCGATCGCGCTGGCCAGCACGAGTGCGGTGGCGAGCGCGACGAGCGGTGGAAGTACGTCGCGCGGCGCGGTTCGGAGCGCCACAAGCAGCAGCACGCACACCAGGCTGGCACGGAGCAGCAGGCGGCCCACGTCGCGCACCCACCACACGATCCGCACGTGTTCGTGCGGACGCCGAAGCAGCGTGTAGCAGAACAGCAGGGTCCCGATGGTCCCGAGCCGTGGGGTCGGCCAGCCGATGTCGAACCGGAAATCGGTGGCGACCAGCGGCAACGCGAGGAAGGTCGCCAGCAGGACGGCACGTACCAGCCCGTTCTCGCCTCGCGACAAGCTCGTTCGATCGCGCCGTTCGACGACGATGCCGAGCACTCCCATCGTGAGCAGGAGCGAGGCGAGCAGCACGTAGTTGGGCAGCGGATCGTCTGCGCTGAACGTGCGAACGACCAGCGTCGTCGTCGCTGCCGCGGTCGTCGCCGTTACGGCAAGCCACTTCACCCAGCCAGGTACATGTCGACGCAGCAGCCCCTCCACGAACAGCGTCATGGCGATGGGCAGCATCGTCGCCGGGAGCAGCATGACGGCGCCGAGCCAGCGTTCTCCCGGATTGATCCAGGCGAAGCCACGCAGAAAGAACAGCATTGCGAGCACGGTCACGAGGTAGCCCGTACGTCGCTCGAGCACGCTGCGCTCCTGTCGGCGCTGGAGCGCGATTCGATATCGGAACAGCGTCACGGCTCCCACCCATGTCACCAGCACGTCCACCGATTCCGCAGGCGTGCGCGCGGTGATGAGGTCCAGCGGGAACGTGATCACGTCGTCATTCGCCGAGCACGCGACGCGCGCTCCGCGTCGCGCCGCGCGCGGGGCGCAGATCGCCCATCGGGGTGTCCGCGGCGAACCACTGGATCACGGGCGCCACGAGCCCCTCCAGCACGAGGAGGCCGAACTTGAGCGAGATACCCACGGGCGACACGCCACGCGACGAGCGCGTGAAGAAACGGCGCGCTGCGGACAGCGTTACCTGACCGATTTGCAGGAAATCGTCGCCCCGCTCATAGTCGAGTGCGCGACGGCACGTTTCGTTGTGGGGGTCGTGCCGATGCTTTGCCGTCTCGTCGTACGATTTCTTCAGGTTGTCCGATCCGCCCGTGTACGCGTCGCGGATCACCGCACGCACTTCGTCGTACTCGGCCGCCTCGCTCGTTCCGAACACGCGGCGGTGCCGCTGCATGATCTGTCGGGCGAGATGCAGGTGGTCGTAACTCTGCCGGCGCTGCGTGTCGGACGAAGGATAGACTTCGTGAAAGCTTTCGCTCACCATCCCGAACACCGCCGGCACCTGGGTGACGTTGCTCACCCAGAGCGGACGCAGGCGGCGGCGCGCGAACAGGAGAAAAGCGGTGAGTCCATACAGCACGCCGGAGAGTCCGCCGGCGCGGTGTGTGGGATCGATCATCACGAGGCCGAGGTGCAGCACCTCGATTTGCCGGCCGCGCAGCTCACAGTCGATGAGCGCGAGCGCGTTGAAGGCGATGGGAATGCCCTCGCGGTCGTACACGATGGTGATGATGGCGTCATCGAGGCGTGCACGGTCGCCTGAGGCGGCGCCGTAGCCGATGGTGCCGGCGGGCGTGGCCGCGCGGACGATGCGCTGGATGTCGGTGACAAGTGTATCGACGGCGATGGTGGGCATCCACCGGCCGGGCCGTTCGACGATGCGCACGCGCGCGCCGTCGCGGGCGGAGACGGACTCGTTGAGGTAGCGGCGGTTCAGCGTCGCAAGCGAGAGCATGCACCAACATCTCAGTATGACGTGGCCGTGTCGAGGCGCCCGGCACCAGCAGTCGCGTGGTGCCGAGCGGCTGCGTGATGGTGTACCGGCGCGTCTGGCCACGATGCTCGCTCCGCCCTGACCCTTGTGCGGGACACCGCTGAACTCTCACTTTTGCGTGCCTACCTGGACCACGCATGGCCCCGCGACTCAACATTCCGAGGTACCAATGTCGACACCGATGGCGCGACGCTCGCTCGCGCTTCTCGTCCTGCTTGCCGGGTGCGGCAGCACACAGTGGCAGCCGGGCACGATGGAGTATCCCACCGTGATGCTATCGCTCGAGGAGCGCCAGAATGGCTGGGTTCCGCTGTTCGACGGCGTATCGCTCATCGGGTGGCGCATCCACCGTGGCGGCGTGCCGACTGGATGGCGCGTGACGAAAGGCATGATCGAGCGCGACCCGCGCGGCACCGACGGCGACCTCGTGACGCAGGCGACGTTCGCCAACTTCGACCTCGCCCTCGACTGGAAGGTCGCGCCCGGCGGTAACAGCGGCATCATGTATCGCGTGGACGACGCGGGTGAAGCCACCTACATGACCGGCCCCGAGATGCAGGTGCTCGACGACGAACGCCATGCCGATGGCAAGTCGCGCCTCACCGCAGCCGGGGCGGTGTACGGGCTGTACGAAGCGCCAGCCGGGATCGTGAAACCGGCGGGCAAGTGGAACGCCGCACGCATCAGGGTCACCGGCAACAACGTGGAGCACTGGCTCAACGGCAAGCGCGTCGCGCAGTACGTGCTGGGCAGCCCCGATTGGGAGGCACGCGTCGCGGCCAGCAAGTTCAATGCATGGAAGGGTTACGGACGGGCGCCGCGGGGCCGCATCGCCCTCCAGGCGCACGGCGACCAGGTCTTCTTCACCAACATCCGCATCCGGGCGCTCCCATGACGAACATTCGCGCGCGACTCTCGCTCATGATGTTCATCCAGTACTTCATCTACGGCGCGTGGCTCGTCACGCTCGG
>JBDSSY010000214.1:0-4596 GCA_039928585.1 Gemmatimonadaceae bacterium
AGCAGGTGCGCGTCGGACGAGCGCTCGAACAGGACGCGGAATCGCTCGTCCGATGCCTCGCGCTCGGTGATGTCGAGACCGGCCGCGATGAGTCCGTGCACCGCCTCTCCCTCGCTCGCGCGCAACGGGGTGATGTTCCAGATCACGGTGCGGCGCTCGCCGCTTCGCGTCTTCACGGGTCCCACGAGATTCCGGAGCGGCGAGCCCTCCAGCACCGCCGCGATGCCGCCGCGCATGCGCTCACGCTGTCCGGTAGTCACGAACTCCTCGACGTACACGCGCCCGATGGCGTCGGCGCGGCTCACGCCGAACAGCGTTTCCGACTCGCGATTCCACTCGAACACACGGCCGTCGAGATCGAGGCCGACGATCGCGCTGCCCGCGGTATCGACGAGCGAGCGAAAGAGCGCCTGGCCCCGCTCCAGCGCTTCCGCCTGCTGCAGCAGTTCCTGATTCTGCATCGCCAGCGCTTCGGCCTGGGCGGCGCGCTCCTCCTCCACCCGGCGATCCACCGTGATGTCGCGGAAGATGGCAAAGGCGGCGTACGGCGCCTCCCCTGGCATGCGATACAGTGCGTGCGTGTTTTCCGAGAGCCAGATGACGCTGCCATCGGGCCGCGGCACGCCAACCACCACGTTTCGCATCGAGTCGCCCGTGCGCATCGTCACGCGGCTGGGCAGATGGTCGACTCCCAGCGTCTCACCGTGCTCATTTACGAGCACACGACCGGCAGCCTGGAGGGCCTCCTCGGGGTCTGCGTCTTCGATGCCGAGGATCCTCAGCGTGCTCGGATTCCACGCGATCATTCGGCCGCGGGCGTCCGTGAGCAGCACGCCTTCGTCCATCGCGTCGAGCATCCCGCGACTGCGCGCCTCGCTTTCCGCCAGCGCGTCGATCATCTCCAGCAACCTCGTCTCGGTGGGCTGCACGGCCAGGCGAACACCGAGCCCGAGTGCGGTGAGCATCAGGATCACGCAGGCCGCCTCCACCTGCACGAGCAGGTCGATCCGCCGTTCGGATTCGCTCTCCAGTTCGGCGACGACGCGCTCGAGCGAGCCCACGAAGCGCCACTGGCGTGACACGAGCGAATCCTGCGCGGCGGTGAGACTCGCGTCGTCGACGACCTGCGCAGCCGTCGCGAGCAAGTCGGCCTGCTGGAGAGCGAGTGCTTCGTACGTGCGTCGCGCGTGTGATCCTGCGCGGAAGGTCGGTCCGCCCTCCCGCTCGCCCTTGAGACGGGCAATCGCTTCGCCGAATTCGTGCGAGGCAGCCGCCGTGCGATGCTGCCACATGGCGCGTTCCCCCGGTGCAGCGGATCTGGACGCCAACGCGGCCGCCATGAGGCGCTCGCTCAGCAAACCCTGCCGAGCTACCGCATTCTGAACCATCGCCTCCGCTCCCTGCTCGGACGTCTGGGCAACGAGCACGCCGAGGCTGGCGATTGCCGAGGCGATGACGACGAGGACGGCGAAGCGAGTGCGTCGCCCGAGTTCGGAGGGAGTGACCACGAGCGAAGTCTGTATCCGGGAGGGTGTCCTCTCTGACAGTCGAGGGCACCTCCGAGTCACGGCATCAAACCCCGCATCCTGCGTCGAGCGCCCAGCCTCGCGGGCTGGGACTGTTCGTCAGTCCACCACGTCGAGCCGCAGCAACTGATCGGCGTCGAGCTTTCTCCAGTTCATGGGATACCGCCAGACGCGGCGAACGCATTCGCGGGAGTTCAACACCAGGCAGCGCGCAGCACGCGCCCAGGGTTGCGGCGTCTCGACCTCGCGCACCGCCCACTCCACGCCGCTGCGATCCACCACGACGTGCGGATACTGCTCGTCGGCCGCGCCCCCGTTGGCGGGAAAAACATGGCCGTTCGCGTCGACACTCCAGGACACCAGATCACCCACAGCTGCACATGAAGGCGGCGACCTACTCCGCCTGCCCGTCGGACTTTTCGATGTCGTGTAATGAAAGGTTCGTGCCGCGGCAGCGGGATTGCCTCCGATTTTTGTCGCGCACACGCACGACCGCCCGGTGACGATGGTCTGTCACCGGGCAGGCATTGGACGGGCTCATGCGAAGATGGCTCCGCCGGCGATAAGTAACTCAACTTTCGTGCCGCGGATCGTGAATCGTCGCTCAGATGCCGCCGAGCAGGTTGTCGATGCGTTTCTCCCCGGCGTCCATCGCACGCCCCTCCAGGATGGCACGCATGAGGTCGTCCACCTCGAGCTCGAAGTCGAGTGGGAATTTCCGGTTCTCGGGGAAGCGAAGCACGGCGCCGATCACGAGCGGAAAGTGCGGCTCCGCATCCTCGTCATCGTCTGCCGCCTCGTCGTCATCGCCGTCCTCCTCGTCATCGTCATCGAGCTCTTCGTCGTCGTCCTCGTCGTCGTCGTCGTCGTCGGCTCCGGTGGCCTCCTCGTAGGAGGTGCCCGTGAGCGACGCGGAGGCGGCCCACGGCTCCACCTTGTCCTCGTCGTCATCCTCCGGCGACACGCTCTCCTGGATCGCGCGCATCGTGCGCTCCGGTAGCAGCGTCGAGAGCTCGCCGCGCACGCCGCCGTCCTCTTCCCAGGCCGCGCCGACCACGATCACCGCTTCGCCGAACGCGTCGCTCGCGAAGAAGGCATCGACGAGCTGCGACGGGTAGGCATTCACCGCGAGCAGTACGTCGCCCGGTCCCGCCCGGGTAAAGGCCAGTGGTTGCTCGCCGGGCGCGGCGCCGGGCCGATCGATGCGCTCGATGCGCAGCAACAGCGGCTCGGGAACGATGAAGGTGAGCGGATTGTCGCGGGTGAACGGGCCCCGCGGCACGGGGGGCTCATCGGGCGCGACGGACTCACCGGCGTCGTCGGATTCACCGGTCGCATCCGCAGGAGGATCCAGCGGTTCATCGGGTGGCGGACAGCTCATGCCTGAACCTATCGCCCATTCATCGTGAACGCTCGCAGATGCCGGCACCGGGCGCATCAGCGCCGGAACGCAGTGCTCCACGGGCCGCGTCGCGCGGCTGGCGTCCCTTCCGTTCCGACCTAGATTCACACTGCGGCGACGTATACCGCAGGCTCGCCATTCAAGTCAGGGACGTGATGCAGTCCAAGCCAGAACCTGCCCTCCGCCTCGCGCGCTCCGACGCGCCGGCACGACTCGATCCGCCGGCGCCGCGCCTCACCGACTCCGACGTCGAGCGGAATCCGGGCATGCCGCTGGATCTCGACATCGTGCGGGCGCTTCGCGTGAACCGCTCCGCGGTAGAGCGCCGGGCTGCGACGATCCCGACGCGCCGCACCGTCAAGAAGGAGTGGCAGGCGGCCTGGCTACTGCGCGCCGTGTCCCTGATCGACCTCACCACGCTGGCGGGGGACGACACGGCCGGCAACGTGAAGCGCCTGTGCGCCAAGGCAGCACGTCCCGTCCGCCTGGACCTCGTGGACGCGCTCGGTGTCGCCGACCTCGAACTCACGGTGGGTGCCGTGTGCGTCTACCACGCAATGGTGCCCACGGCAGTCGTTGCCCTCGAGGGCACAAGCATCCCGGTGGCCGCCGTCTCCACCGGCTTTCCTGCCGGCCTGTCGCCGATCGAGGAGCGCGTGCGGGAGATCCGCGCGTCGGTGGCGGCGGGCGCGCGGGAGATCGACATCGTCATCACGCGCGGCAATGTGCTCACCGGCAACTGGCAGGCGCTGTACGACGAGGTGCGCCTGTTCCGTGACGCATGCGGCGATGCGCACATGAAGAGCATCCTCGCCACCGGTGAGCTGGCCACACTGGGCAACGTCGCGCGGGCGAGCATGGTGGCGATGATGGCCGGGTCCGACTTCATCAAGACGTCCACCGGCAAGGAGGGAGTGAATGCGACGCTGCCGTTCAGCCTCGTGATGGTGCGCATGATCCGCGACTACTTCCAGCAGACGGGCTACGCGGTGGGCTACAAGCCGGCGGGTGGCATCCGGTCGGCCAAGGGCGCGCTCGAGTATCTCTACCTCATGAAGGACGAGTTGGGAGATCGGTGGCTCAGGCCCGACCTGTTCCGCTTCGGCGCGAGCTCCCTGCTCACCGACATCGAGCGGCAGCTCGAGCACTTCGTCACCGGCCGCTACTCCGCAGCGCACCGTCATCCCATGGTGTGACCATGACATCGGTTCGCGACATCTTCGACACCATGGAATACGGACCGGCGCCGGAGAGCGACACGCCGGCACGGGAGTGGCTCGCGAAGCACGACGCAAAGTTCGGCCACTTCATCGGCGGCGCATGGACGAAGGCGTCGAACACCTTCGACATCACCAACCCCGCGACCGCCACGCGCATCGCCCAAGCATCACAGGGGTCGAAGCGCGACGTGGATGCGGCGGTGAAGGCTGCACGCAAGGCGCTGCCGGCATGGCAGGCACTGGGCGGGCATGGCCGCGCACGGTTTCTCTACGCCCTCGCTCGCGCGGTGCAGCGCAACGCACGGCTCCTCGCCGTGCTCGAGTCGATGGACAACGGAAAGTCGATTCGCGAGACGCGCGACATCGACATCCCGCTCGTCGCGCGGCACCTCTATCATCACGCCGGCTGGGCGCAGTTGCTGGAAACCGAGTTCGAGGGCCGACACGG
>JBDSSY010000215.1:0-3888 GCA_039928585.1 Gemmatimonadaceae bacterium
CCACTGTTTCGACCGTGCACCCCCAGTAGCGTTCGGGATGTGCGAGGACGGGAACGCTCCCTCCGCTTCGCAACCTGAACAGTTCCCTCGACGCACCTGCAGGAACGCTCGTGCGTGGGAACTCGACAAGGATGGCACGTGACCCGCCAAGACCGAGCTGCGACCGGCGAAGATCCACATTCGGCTCGTCGAGCATGATCTCCCAGCCCAATCGAAGCTGAGGGAGCGGTGGCGCGGCGGCGCGCAACGCTTCCAGGATCGTGACATGCTTTTCGTAGG
This sequence comes from Gemmatimonadaceae bacterium, assembly GCA_039928585.1. GTDB lineage: Bacteria > Gemmatimonadota > Gemmatimonadetes > Gemmatimonadales > Gemmatimonadaceae > AG11. The sequence goes on from JBDSSY010000215.1 coordinate 280, forward strand.
GCGCTCGATGAGCCTGAGACGCGGCGAGGTGCGGCGTGAGGACGACGCACTCGACACCGTCCGCAGCAAACTGTCTCAGGACGGGCAACGACTTCTCGATCGACCGCGAACCGTCGTCGACACCGGGGAGCAGATGCGAGTGGATGTCGATCATGACGTTCGGCTACACCACGACCGGAGCCGCGGCTGCACTAGCCCTTGACCTGGTCGACCGATGAGGCGCCAAGGTCAGCCATCCGTATCATGGCCTCGGTTGCGCGCTGCACGAGGTGCGTCGGAGACTCGCTGGCAGCTTCGAAGGCATACGTCACCAGCGCGTCCGCGGCGAGCAGGTCGAGCGCTGATTCACGCGAGGCGCAGTCGCGCAGCATCAGTTCCTCCACGAGGCGTTGCGCCGCCGCGAGACAGGCGCTCGTCGCCGTCGCCGACTCTCCGTCGGCGGCGGTGCCCAGCGCGTCGTCTATTCGCGCACGCAGCACTGCCGGTCCGGCCGGTGTCCGTCCGTCCAGCCATTCTCTCACCGTCACGACGCGCTCACCATGGCCTGCACCATCCTCGGCGCTTCGGCCATCGCGTCAGCCATGCGCGCGGCGTCGGGCACGCCGGCCTGGGCCATGTGCGGCTTCCCGCCACCCCGCCCGCCGGCGAGCGCGGCAACGTCACGGACGATCGCGTCGGCGCGGATACCACGCAGGCGCAAGTCGTCGCTGACGACGGCCAGCATCGCGCCTTTCCCATCAGCGAGGTGCGTGGCGAGCAGGCCGACACCACTCCCCATCTGCTCGCGCAATGCATCTCCCATCGATTGGAGCAACTTGATGTCCGGCGCGCTCACGGTGCCGATGATCAGCCGCGCGCCGTTGGCTCCCAGCGGCGCGGCCGACGCGATGAGGCCGGCGAGCTCGTCGCCCCCGCCGCGCCGTGCCTCGTCGAGCTGTTTTTCGAGACCGCGCCGCTCCTCGACAAGCTGCAACACCCGCCGCTCGATGGTGTCCACCGGAGTCTTGAGCGCTTCGCCCACGCGATGCAGCGTGCGCTCGCGCTCCTTCAACATCGCGAATGCGCCAGGGCCAGTGAGGGCCTCGATGCGACGCACTCCGCTGGCGACGCCGGTCTCGCTGACGATGACGAAGAGTCCGATCTCCGACGTATTACGGACGTGCGTGCCGCCGCAGAGTTCCATCGATACGCCGGCAACGTCCACCACCCGCACGACATCACCGTACTTCTCGCCGAAGAGCGCCATCGCGCCCTTCGCGCGTGCGTCGGAGTACGGCATCTCGCTCCACCGCACCGGCTGCGCGCGCCAGACCTCGCGATTGACGATGCCCTCCACCTCCAAGAGCTGCTCCGGCTTCATCGGCCCATGCTGCGTGAAGTCGAAGCGCAGTCGATCGGGATGCACGAGCGATCCCGCCTGGTGCACGGTGTCGCCAAGCACGATTCGGAGTGCCGAGTGGAGCAGATGCGTCGCCGTATGATTGCGCTCCGTATCCTTTCGTCGGGCGGTAGGAACGCGCGCAGTGGCAGCCCCGAAGTTGAAGGCGCCTGTCAGCCGGCCAAGTGCCGCGGAGCGGCCCTCAACCTTTCGCACGCCATCCACGTCGACTCGCCATCCCCTCCCCACGATCTCGCCGGAGTCGGAAACCTGCCCACCCGACTCGGCATAGAATGGAGACTCTCGCAACAGAATGGCGACGCGATTACCGTCCAGGCGGCGCAACGCCGCAACCTGCGTCTCGATCTCGACCGCGTCATATCCGACGAATCGCGACTCCGCGTCGCCCTCCGCACGCTCCCACGCGGCGAGATCGCCAAGCGTGTCCGCTTCTACCGTGTGCTTGCGCGACTTGCGCTCGTCCTTCGATCGCGTGCGCTGCTCGCCCAACGCCGCGTCGAAGCCGGCGATGTCCACGGTGTACCCGCGCTCCTGGGCCATCAGCTCGGTGAGATCGATCGGGAAGCCGAAGGTGTCATAGAGGCGGAACACATCTTCGCCACTGATCGTCCCGCGCACGCGCGTGCTGCCCTGCGTGGAGCGATGCGGCGCGAGCTGGTCGAAGCGGGCGAGTCCCCCCTCGATCGTCGCGAGGAACGCCTGCTCCTCCACGCGCGTCGTCTTGACGAGATGTTCGGCCCGCGTCCGCAACTCGGGATATGCGTCGCCCATCGAGTCGATCACGGTCTGCACGACCGCTACCAGCGTCGGCTCGCGGCGGCCCAGCAGGTAGGCATGCCGTACCGCTCGGCGCAGGATGCGGCGGAGTACGTATCCGCGCCCATCGTTGCTGGGGAAGACTCCGTCGGCCAGCAGAAACGCCACGGCGCGCGCATGATCGGCGAGCACGCGGAACGACGCGGGATCGACGGCGTTCGGCACGATACGGACAGGTGAGGATCCGCCGACGACCTGCACGTCCGTTCGCGGTTCGTCGCTCTCGCGACCCCAGTACGAGATGCCCACCGTTTCCTCGACCGTCCTGATCAACGGCGCGAACGCGTCGGTATGGAAGTTGTTCGTGACTCCCTGCTTCACGGCGGCGATTCGTTCCAGTCCCGCGCCAGTGTCGACGGACGGCTTGGGCAGGGGGACGAGCGTGCCGTCCGCCTGCCGATCGAATTGCATGAACACGAGGTTCCAGATCTCAAGGAACCGCCCCGCCTCCGCACCCTCGACGAACGCGTCGTGTGAGAACTGCGCGCGGGACAGATCCGTCCACTCTCCCGTCGCACCAGCGGGAAATCGGAAATCCGTCGCGACCTTCGCGAGGTCGACGTAGATCTCGGTGCACGGACCGCAGGGGCCGGTGTCCGCCATCTGCCAGAAGTTGTCCTTGTCCCCCAGCCGGTAGATGCGCTCGGCCGGCAAACCGGCGATCTCCTGCCAGAGCGCGAACGCTTCGTCGTCGCTGTGATGCACCGTCACGCGAAGCAACGACGGGTCGATCGCGAACTCTGTCGGACTGGTGACCAGCTCCCATGCGAATTGGATGGCGTCGCGCTTGAAGTAGTCTCCAAAGGAGAAGTTGCCAAGCATCTCGAAGAAGGTGTGGTGTCGCGCCGTATGGCCCACCTGCTCGAGATCGTTGTGCTTTCCGCCCGCGCGCACGCACTTCTGCGCGGTGGTGGCGCGCCGCTTCCCGTCCGGCGCCTCGTCCATGCCGAGGAACACCTTCTTGAACGGCACCATGCCCGCGTTCACGAATAGCAGGGTGGGATCATCGGCCGGAACGAGCGACGCGCTCCGGCGGATGACGTGCTGCTGGCGCGCGAAGTAGTCGAGGAAGCGGCGGCGGATCTCGGAGGCGAGCATCTGCGGAATATAGGGCCGGCGTGTCGCAGCGTCGGTAGCGCGCCGTTGCGTCAATACTACTCCACGAAATCGTCCCCTCGCTTCAGCTCCACGCCGACTGCGAGCATCGCGTTCCGGATGTCGTCTCCGTCGAACCCGCGACGGGCGAGGAAGCCATAGAGCCGGCGGCGCCGGACCGCCGGGTCGAGTTTGGTGAGCGACCGAAGTTTCCTACGCGCCGTCTCCTCCACCACCGCCCGCTGGTCGAGCCCCTCTTCCTCGAACACCATCGCGATGGCGGCATCGGTGACAGCCCG
>JBDSSY010000216.1:0-3821 GCA_039928585.1 Gemmatimonadaceae bacterium
TCGTCGGCGAGGTGATCTCGGCGGCTGGACTGACGAATCTGCGCACGGCGGAAACCGAGAAGTACGCGCATGTGACATACTTCTTCAACGGTGGCCTCGAGGCGCCCTTTCCCGGTGAGGAGCGGCGGCTCGTACCCAGCCAGAAAGTGGCGACGTACGACCTGGCGCCGGAAATGAGCGCGCCCGGCATCACGGACGTGCTATGCGCCGCGATGAAGGCGCGCGAACACGACTTCGTGCTCTGCAACTACGCCAACGCCGACATGGTTGGACACACCGGCTCCATTCCAGCCACATTGAAGGCTGTTGAAGTGGTCGATGCCTGCCTCGCGCGCGTCATCAGCGCGGCGACCAGGGCAGGCGCACGACTGCTCGTCACCGCCGATCACGGCAACTGCGAGATGATGAGCGACCCGGAGACGGGCGGACCACACACGGCGCACACCACCAACCCGGTGCCGTTCCTCGTCGTGGACGATGGCGCGGCGCACGCGCTGCGCCCGGACGGCGCGCTCTGCGACGTCGGACCTACCATCCTCGGCCTGCTCGGCGTCGAGCAGCCAGCGGAAATGACGGGACGCGACCTGCGTCTCGCCTGATGTCCACCGCGCCGGCACGATCCCCATTCGATCCCACGATGATCCTTGCATCCCCTGCATTTTTCCGGAGTTCACGCGTGAAGGCATTTCTGTTCGGCGTCGTGGCGTTGCTCGCCGCGAGTCCCGCGACCGCTCAGGTCGGACACGATCCCGGCCGCAGTCCATACCGCGACCTGGAGTACAAGCAGGAGTTCACGGCGCTCGCCGGCTATGTGCGCACGCGCCACGATCCGGCCGGCGTCGCACCGGGGAGTGCTGCGATGGGTGGCCTGCGCTACGAGCTCACGCTCACCGGTCCGCTGGCGCTGAGCGCCGACCTGATCCGCACCTTCTCCAACCGCACGGTTCTCGATCCTGCCAGGCCGCTCGCGTCGCGGCTCGTGGGCACGGAGTCGGCGCCGGTGTACGCGGCCGACGTCGCGCTCGCGCTCAACCTCACGGGACGCAAGAGCTGGCACCAGATCGTCCCGCAGCTTCGTGCGGGACTCGGCGCCCTGTCGAGCAGCGCGAAGGATGATTCGTCGGGGTTCAAATTCGGCACCCCCTTTGCATTCAACTTCGGCGGCGGACTGAAGTTCGTGCCGGGTGGAAAGCTGCAGCTGCGGGCGGATATCACCGATCGCGTCTTCAAGCTCTCGTACCCCGACTCGTACTATCGGAAGGCCTCCGACAACACGGCGGTACTCCCGGAAACGACCCCGAGATCGTTCTACACGCATCACGCCGCGCTGACGGTGGGCGTGTCGTACCTCTTCGGGCGCTGACCGCGGCGCGCCGGCCTTACTCACCTCACACGGCGGCGGCAATCATGGCGCACGAGCGCGACTACGAGAACATCCATGACATCGAGGAGCTCGACGACACCGAGCTGCGCGATCTCGTGCGCGAGCAGCTCGCCGCCCATACGGCGCTCGACATCGGCGACATCACGGTCTCGGCGGCCGACGGCATCGTGACGCTGGCGGGACGGGTGGGTACCGAGGGTGAACGGCGCGTGGCCGAGCATGTACTGACCGACGTTCTGGGCATCACGGAATTCAGCAACGATCTCGTGATCGATTCGCTGCGGCGCGCCGAGAGTTCGCTCGAGATCGACGAGCAGCTCGCCGACGAGGAGCGCCGCGCCGGCACGCTGCTGGGCGACGTCGAGGTACCGATGACGGACGAGTCGAGACACCTTGCCGACCATACGCACGACGATCTCGACGGCACGACCAACTATCAGCAGGTGATGGACGAAGGGTTGAGCTGGAATCCACCCGATTCGCCGACGCCCGAGGGGATGACCGGCAGCGATCCGCGCCCCGAGGCGATGGGCGGACAGCACTGACGTCCAGGCCCGATCGCGCGATGCCTATCAGTCTCACCCGACGCATCGCGTTCGCCGCGGCCCATCGCTACCGGGTCGCGGCATGGAGCGACGAGCGCAACGCGGCCACCTTCGGCCTGTGCGCGCGGCCCAACTACCACGGGCATAGCTACACCTGCGACGTCACCGTCACCGCACCGCTCGATCCGGTGACCGGGTTCGTCGTGGATCTCGGAGTCCTGGACGCCGCGCTCCAGCGTGAGGTGCGTGACCGGTTCGATCACGCGAACATCAACCTCGACATACCCGAGTTCGCCGACGGCCTGATGATGCCGACCGGCGAGAATCTCGCCCGGTTCATCGCCGAGCGGGTGCAGGCGGCCATCGGTGGGGCGGCGCAGATCACTCGGGTGACGGTGGCCGAGGACGCCACGCTGAGCGCGACGTACGAACCGGATTGAATCCGTTGCGTGACGTTCGCCGTCGCTCGGTCGTGCTAGGGCGCGGAGTGCGCCACGGGCATGGGGTCCGGGGCACCGCTCGTCATGCCGGAGTCGTCGTGCCCATTGGATCGCCTGCCCGTCCCGCAACCGTTCGCAGCACGATGGCCGAGCAGTACGGGCCCGTGCTTCACGTACATGCAGAACTGCTGAGGGACTTCGCGCCCGCCGTGGACGTCGAGGATGCCACGCGTCGGATCCGCAACGGACAGGTGGGCTATGAGGCGCTGCGCATCCTGCAGTCGTGCGGCGACCTGCGGCCGGCCTTCGTCCGCGTCCTCGATGCGTTCGAGCTGTCGGGTTTCGTTTCCAACGAAGACCGGCGCGGCTTGCTGGATGGCGAGCTCGATGTCGACGAGTTGGTGAGCGGCTGGTTCACCGGAGACCGTACGCCGCGCGACCCGCGCCGGCGCGTGGGGCGTCAGGCGGCGATCGTCGTCGGCAATGCCGTGCTGCGAGCCGCGAGCGAGCGCGTGGGCCCGCCTGCCGCGTGGGAGCATTGGACGCGCACCGTCTGTCCGTGCTGCGGAGGGTCGCCCGATATCGCGCTCGTGGAGCATGGCACGGAGCGTACACTCGTGTGTGCCCGCTGTGATGCACAATGGCGCGCGCGGCGCGAGGGATGTCTGGGCTGCGACACCGACGACTCGCCCGCCATTGCGCGCATCGGCAATCCGGAGCTGGACTACGACCTGGTGATGTGCAACGCATGCGGACGATTTCTCAAGGAGCGGCCGCGGCGTGATCTCGAATCGCTCATCGTGGAGCGCGCGCTCACGACGGAGCTGGATCTCGCGGCGGAGCAGCGCGGGCTCCGCATCTGAGCGGCGGCAGTGCCGGGACGTCGACCCTCGGCGTTCTGCTGGCGGGGGGTGCCGCGGCTCGCTTCGGCGGCCGGCCCAAGGGGCTCGCGATGTTGGGCGGTCGGAGGATCGCCGACCATGCGCTGAACGCGCTTCGCGGCGCGACGACGGCACAGTGCATCGTCGCGAACGATCCCGCGGCGGCACGATGGTTTCCCGGCGATCGCATCATCGTGGACGAGATGCCGGGCCTGGGACCACTGGCGGGCATCGCGAGCGCGCTCCGCGCGGCGGGAGGCGCCGCGGTGCTGGTCGTCGCTTGGGACATGCCGTTCGTCACGCCTGAGCTGCTGGGCGAGTTGCGGATGCGTGGCGAGCGTGGAGCGAGCGCGGTGGTGCCGGTGCATGGTCCGCGTGCGCGTCCGGAACCCCTGTGCGCCTGGTACGGCGGGGAGTGCCTCGAAACGTGTCGTGCCTTGCTCGACTCGGGTGAGCGACGCGCCTCGGCACTGTACGAGGCGCTCACCGGCACCGACGCGCTCGGCGACGGGGCGCTCGCGCGATTCGGCGACGCCTCGCGGGTCTTCATGAGCGTCGACACACCGGCGCG
>JBDSSY010000217.1:0-6452 GCA_039928585.1 Gemmatimonadaceae bacterium
CCGACCGCCGAGGGATCCGCACTGATGAGCGCAAAGTTCGGTGACACCGGAACGCTCGGCGACGCCCTCAAGGAATTCACCGGCAAAATCGGCGAGAACATCGTGTTGCGCCGCTACGCGCGTTTCGGCGGCAGCGGTGCGGTGGGCGCGTACGTGCACCACAACGGCAAGGTCGGCACGCTCGTCGAGCTATCCGGTGTCACGGGTGATGCAGGTCAACAGCTCGCGCGGACGATCGCGGAGCACGTCACGGCGGGTGTTCCTACCGTGCCGGTCGCGGTGACCCGTGATGACGTCCCGGCCGAACTGGTAGAGCGCGAGCGCCGCATCTTCACGGAACAGGCGGCGACGAGCGGCAAGCCGGCCAACATCATCGAGAAGATGGTAGGCGGCCGGATCGACAAGTACTTCAAGGAAGTCACCCTGCTCGACCAGCCCTGGGTGCGCGACGACAGCAAGACGATCAGCGACCTCGTGAAGCAGGCGGGCGCCGGCGTCTCCATCCGTCGCTTTGCGCGCTTCCAGATCGGCCAGGAGTAGGCGATCGTGGCCGACACGCTCCGCTACTCGCGCGTACTGCTCAAGATTTCCGGTGAGGCACTCGCCGGCGAGCGGGGCTTCGGCTTCGATTTCGACACCATCGCCCGCATCGCCGACGAGATCCAGAAGGTGGTGCGCTCCGGTGCGGACGTGGGGCTGGTCATCGGCGGCGGCAACATCGTGCGAGGGTCGCAGCTGTCGAAGATGGGCATGGATCGCGTCAGCGCGGACTACATGGGGATGCTCGGCACCGTCATCAACGCGCTCGCCGTGCAGGACATCCTGGAGCGCAAGGGAATGGAGACGCGCGTCATGACCGCGATTCGGATGGAGGAGTTGGCCGAGCCATACATCCGTCGGCGCGCGCTTCGCCATTTCGAGAAGGGGCGCGTCGTGATCTTTGCGGCGGGCACGGGCAACCCGTATTTTAGCACGGATACAGCCGCCGTCCTGCGCGCGATCCAGATCAAGGCGCAGGTCATCATCAAGGCGACCAGCGTGGACGGCGTCTACTCCGCGGATCCGAAGGTCGACAAGAATGCGAAGTTCTACGAGGAAATCAGCTACCGGGACGTCATGCTCGAGGAGTTGAAGGTGATGGACCAGACCGCTGTGACGCTGTGCAAGGAAAACGCGCTACCCCTGATCGTGTTGAACATCCATAAACCGGACGCCATCGCCGCCGCAGTGCGCGGAGATCGCGTCGGCACCCTGGTCCGATGAGCACTATTCCTCAGATCCTGAAGGACTGCCGCACCTCGATGGAAAAGGGTCTCGACGCCGCGAAGCGCGAGTTCTCGTCCGTGCGATCCGGAAAGGCGTCGCCGAACATGCTCGACACGGTCAGGGTCGAGATGTACGGCCAGCAGATGATGCTCAATCAGGTGGCGAACATCGCCGCGCCCGAGCCCCGAACGATCCTCGTCACCCCATTCGACAAGGGGCAGGTGAAGGCGATCGAGAAGGCGATCCGTGACTCCGATCTCGGGCTCGAGCCGTCCGCGCAGGGCGGGGCCATTCGCGTTCCGCTGCCGCAGATGAACGAGCAGCGACGCAAGGAGCTCGTGAAAGTGGTGCACAAGCTCGCCGAGGACGGCAAGATAGCCGTTCGCCACGCGCGTACGCACGCCCGCGATGCGCTCAAGAAGATGAGCGGCGTAAGCGAGGATGACGTGAAGCACGGCGAAAAGGACCTCCAGAAGGTCCACGATGACTACATCGGCAAGATCGACCAGCTGATCAAGGCCAAAGAGGCCGAGATCATGGAAGTCTGATCCACACCACCGAGCCGTCGCGTCCAGGCCAGATGAGCGAGCTCGCGCTGCGCGTCATCGTCTCCATCGTGGCGGCTCCGCTCGCCCTCTGGATCGTGCTTGTCGGAGGCGCACCCCTTGCCGCCCTGCTGGCAATGGTGAGCGCGGTGGGTGCGTGGGAGTTCTTTCGCATCGCGCGCGGGGCGGGGGAGCATCCCGTGGCCGATGTCGGCATCGTCCTGGCCGGCCTCGTGCCGCTCGCCATCCATGCCAGCTACCTCGGCCTGTTCACCGTGCGGCCGGCGCTGGTCGCGCTGCTCGTGCTGGGGTTGCTGGGCGGAACGATCTGGCTGCGTGGCGTGGGCGGACGACCCATCGGATCGGCGGCCACCACCATTCTCGGCGTCGTCTACACGGCCGGCATGCTCGGATTCGCATATGCAATCCGGTACCACGACATCGTCATCGGATACGACACGGTTGCCGCCAAGCACCTCGCGCTGGGTCCGTTCGCGCTACACGTCCCTCCAGGCGGCGCACTGCTGATCTTCCCGCTGGTCATCACGTGGGCGTCCGACATCGGCGCGTACTTCACTGGCCGCTTGATCGGCGGTCGGAAACTCATCCCGTCCGTGAGTCCGGGCAAGACAGTCGCCGGTGCAGTGGGAGGTCTCCTGGCGAGCATGCTGGTGTCCTGGCTGTACGCGCGCGCCGTCCTCGTTCCCGTCGCGAGTCTCGGGTTCACGCCGTGGGGTGCGGTGCTCTTCGGTGCGCTCATCAGCATGGCCGCGCAGATCGGTGACCTGTTCGAGTCGCTGATCAAGCGTGAGGGCGGCGTGAAGGACAGCTCACGCATCATCCCTGGGCACGGCGGCGTGCTGGACCGACTCGACAGCCTGCTGTTCGTGCTTCCCGTGGCGTATCTGCTGCTCGGTTGGCTGCCGATTCCCGTCTTCCGATGAAGACGCGTGGGGTCGCGATCCTGGGGTCGACTGGATCCATCGGGACGACGGCGCTGCATGTGCTGGAGCGTCAGCAGTCACGCTTTCACGTCGCGGCGCTGACCGCGTTCACCAATGCCTCGCTCCTCGCCGAGCAGGTCGCCCGCTACACTCCCTCCTTCGTGGGCTGCGTTCGCGCACCTGGGAAAGCGCCGCCGGGTTGGCGGACCGGCGAGCGCAGCCTCGTGGACGCGGCGACTCGCGACGACGTCGACATCGTCATCAACGCCGTCGTGGGCTCGGCTGGTCTGGACGCGACGCTCGCCGCGCTCGAACTCGGAAAGCGCGTCGCACTCGCCAACAAGGAGTCTCTGGTCATGGGCGGAGCGCTCGTGAGCGCGGCCGCCACGCGTGGCGGTGGCACGCTCGTGCCGGTGGACAGCGAACACAGCGCCATCCTGCAGTGCATCGGATCGCGACCCATCGCCGAGGTGCGGCGGCTGGTGCTCACCGCGTCGGGTGGTCCGTTCCGGGAATGGAGCCGCGACCAGATCGATGGCGCATCGCTCGCGGATGCATTGCGCCATCCGACCTGGCGGATGGGACGCAAGATCACGGTCGACAGCGCGACGCTCGTCAACAAGGCGCTCGAGGTGATCGAGGCGCATTTTCTCTTCGGCATCCCGTACGAGCGCATCGACGTCGTGGTGCATCCGCAGAGTGTCGTGCACTCGTTCGTCGAGTTCGTCGACGGCAGCGTGCTGGCGCAATTGGGCGCACCCAGCATGGAGCTTCCCATCCTGTACGCGCTCACGCATCCGGATCGCGTGAGCGACACAGGGGTATCTCCCTTCGACGCAGTGGCGCTGTCGCCGCTCTCGTTCGAGGCGGTCCGGCACGACGACTTTCCGGCGCTCGGTCTGGGCCTGCAAGCTGGGCGGCGCGGTGGTGCTGCGCCCGCAGTGTTCAACGCCGCCAACGAACAGGCGGTCGCGATCTTTCTCGAGGGCGCGATTCGCTTCGGCGACATCGCGCGCGCCATCCAGAGCGCGCTCTCCCGGTTCGGCGATGCGCCGAGCGGGACGCGCGACGCCATTCTCGCTGCCGACGCGCAGGCGCGTCGGCACGTGCAGGAGCTTCTCTCATGCTAGCACTTCTCGCACCTGTCGTCGTCTTCGGACTCGTGATCTTCGTGCACGAGCTGGGTCATTTCATCGCCGCGAAGCTCACCGGGGTGTACGCCCCCCGATTTTCCATCGGGTTCGGCCCCGCGCTCTTCCGGTATCGGCGTGGCGAAACGGAATACGTGCTCGCGGCGCTTCCGCTCGGCGGCTACGTGCGCATGGCATCCCGGCATGACGCCGAGGCCTCTTTCATCGAAGGCGGCGGCGAAGGAGAAGGCGAGGGGTTGAAGCCCGGGCAGAAGGGGTACGATCCGGAGGCGATGCTACCCTTCGGACCGAAGCCCGTGCCCGAGCACCGCTGGTTCGAGTCGAAGAGCCTGGCCGCGCGGCTCTTCATCATGATCGCCGGCGTCACGATGAATATCCTGCTCGCGTTCGTGGTGCTCACCGGCCTGTCGCTGGTGTACGGACAGCCGGTCGTCGGCACTCGCGTCGTCGGGACGGTACGGCCACTCGCCACCGCGCCGGCACTCGCCGGGCTACAGGCCGGTGACACCATCGTGGCGGTGAATGGGGCGCCCGTTCGGAACTGGACCGAGATTGCGGATCGCATCGACGAGACCGGCGCGGGCACGGTGGTGGTGCGCACCAACCGCGGCGACACGCGCATTCCCGTGGGCACGCCAGGGACACCCACGACGCAGCAGCTGCTCGGCGCCGTGGACTTCTTCATCGCTCCCGTGCTCGGCGACATCCTGCCCGGGAGCCCGGCGAAACGGGGCGGGCTCCGCATCGGGGATAGTATCGTCACCATCGCGGGCCAACCCGTGCAGAGCTGGTCGCAGTTGCAGGAGCGCGTAAGTCCCGCTGCGGGCACCGATCTGCCGTTTGTCGTACGTCGAGGCGGTGCGCTCGTCACGCTCACCATTCGCCCGGACTCGACGAGCGTGAAGGACGCGACGACCGGGGCAATGCGCAACGTGGGAAAGATTGGCGCGGCCGTGGCGGACCCCACGACTCGTGAGCCGATCGGCGTTGGTGAGGCCGTGGTGGCTGGTGCGCGCGGGACCTGGATCACCGCGGGGAAAATCGTCGAGACGGTGCGTGGCCTGATCACGCGCGAAGTCTCGGTGCGCCAGCTCGGCGGCCCCATAGCGATCACGCGTGCGTCCGTCGCTGCGGCGCAGAGCGGGCTCGAGTCGCTGCTTTTCCTGATCGCGCTGCTGAGCGTGAACGTCGCCGTGCTCAACCTGCTACCCATCCCGATCCTCGATGGCGGTCAGATCCTGATCAACATCGCCGAGTCGGTGAAGGGCAGTCCGTTCAGCGCGCGCACGCGCGAGTACGTGCTGCGGTTCGGGCTGGTCGCGATCCTGTTGATCTTCGTGATGTCGACGTTCAACGACCTGGTAATGGGGTTCAAGGACGTCGTCGCGAAGCTGTTCGGTTGAGCGACGGTGCGCGGGTTACCGTTCACCGTTCGCCGTGCACGGTTCGCAGTGCTCTGTCCCGCCCCTCCGCCCCTTTACAGCGGTGCCGGACTCGGCTAAGTTAAACGGCTCAACCATTTTAACTTCGCTTAGACCGCCGCTTCGGCGGGGACAGTTTACGAGACATGGCTTTCGATAACGCGGCAACGCTCGAGAAGTACAAGGCGCACGAGACCGATACCGGTTCGGCGCGAGTGCAGGTGGCGCTCCTCACGGACCGTATCAACTACCTCACTGATCACTTCCGGGCGCACAAGAAGGACCATCACGGACGCCGCGGCCTCCTCAAGATGGTGGGAACGCGTCGACGTCTGCTCAACTACATGAAGCGGACCGACATCGACGGTTATCGCAGCATCGTCCAGGAACTCGGACTGCGGTACTAAGCTGGTCCATTGGCACTCGCGCGGGCGCATCTATGCGGCCCGCGCGTTTTGCATTTCACGAGGCGCGAGCCGGCATCGGGCCGGCCGCACGCAGAAAAGACGAATGACGAGAGAAAACATGCAACGCATTGAAAAGACGTTTGCGGGACGCAAGCTGGTCATCGAGACCGGACGCATGGCCAAGCAGGCCGCCGGCTCCTGCCTCGTCACCTACGGTGACACGATGGTCCTTGCGACCGTCACGGTGAGCGACAACAAGAGCCCGCTCCCCTTCTTCCCGCTCACGGTCGAGTACAAGGAGAAGACCTACGCCGCCGGCAAGATTCCGGGTGGCTTCATCAAGCGCGAAGGCCGTCCGAGCGATGGCGAAATCCTGAGCTGCCGGATCATCGACCGCTCCATCCGGCCCCTGTTTCCGGACGGCTTCCAGAACGAAGTCCAGGTGTTCTGCTACGTCATCTCGGCAGACCAGGAAAACGACGCCGACGTCCTCGCGCTCGTGGCGACGTCGTACGCGTTGCAGTCCAGCCGCATCCCGTGGAGTGGCCCCATCGCCGGCGTGCGCGTCGGCCGCCTGCAGGGCAACTGGGTCCTCAACCCCACGTTCCAGCAGCTCGAGTACAGCGACATGGAGTTGGTCGTCGCCGGCGGACGCGATTCCATCATGATGGTCGAGGGCGGCGCGCTCGAAGTGAGTGAGGAAGATGTCGTCGAGGCG
>JBDSSY010000218.1:0-28002 GCA_039928585.1 Gemmatimonadaceae bacterium
GTCTGCATGCGGAGCGTCGGGTACCTGACGAGGTGAGCGAGGGAAGTTCGACTGCCGCTCATCATGGGTCAACTGGGTTGCTCGATGAACTGCGTCACGCCGCCGATCGCGCACTGCATCTGCCGGAGCCGCCACGCAGTCGTTGGCATCGCGCGGGCGTGACGCCACGCACCGAGCGTCTCCTCGAGCTTGGCGGATATGCGGTGCTCGCCCTGCTCGCCGCAGGCTGGACGTGGACCTTCACCATGGCCGGCCTTGGTCGGCTCGGGGATGGCGCGGGCGCGTCGGCATCGGTCGCCACCGCGCTGTCGGGATCAGGCGGATCGAAGGCCGCCTACCTTACCGAGGCCACGTTGCTCGCCCTTTCAGGGGAGCTCCGCGGAGCGAGCGGAAAATTGCGCGCGAAGATGAGTTCGGTGGGCACGCCACTGGATGTGGACTCGCTTCCGGCGGGGGCGCACCTGCAGCTTGAGGTGCCGGGCGCGAGCGCGCCCACGGCGCCACCTCGGGCGGGCATCTGGAAACTCGCCGTCGCAATCGGCAACGCCATCAAGCCGGTCACCGACTTCAACCTCATCAGCGTCCGGCCACGGACCGACAAGCGTGATGGGAAGGTCGGGTTGTATTTCATCGGGAGCTGGCCGGGCGAAACGGGCGGGCGTGTATCCGCCCCGCGTGCCGCGCCCGCCGATCGCTACCTGCCACCGTCGGGGTTCATCGAAGTCACGCGAGAGAATGCGGACACGAAGGTCTCCGATCACTTCGCCTTGCGAGATTTTCTCACGCACGACCAGCCCAACGTCTGGCCGAAGTATCTCGTCCTCGAGCTCAGGAACGTGGACAAGCTGGAGCTGGTGCTGTCCGACCTCGCGCGTCAGGGCATCGACGTCTCCGGCGTCAAGGTGTTGAGCGGCTTTCGAACACCGCAGTACAACAGGGGAGGGGGCAACACCGGCGGGCGCGCCGGCCTGAGCCGGCACATGTACGGCGACGCAGCAGACATATTCATCGATAGCAACAAGGACGGCGTGATGGACGACCTCAATCGCGACGGCAGGCTCACGATCGCTGACAGCCGGGTCGTGCAACAGGCGGTGGACAGGGTGGAGGCGTCGAATCCCGAGCTCGTCGGGGGCGCCGGCATCTATCCTGCCGCGGCTGGGCACGGTCCTTTCATACACATCGACACGCGAGGCTACCGCGCTCGCTGGGTCGGTGGACCAGGAGGAGGATAATGAGCGAACATCGGCGGGACAGAGACAAGGCCGTTGCACCAGTGAAGGGCCCCATCGAGCGACTCGGCGACGCGCTGAAGCCCGACGGCGAGCCGATCGAGATTCCCGACATCCGGCAGAGCGACCTCGAGCCGTATGTGGGCCTTCGCTATCTCTCCAAGCTGTTCAAGCTCATGGGAGTGATTCTTGGCCTGCTCCTCGTGGCGGAGGTGGTGACCGGCGTTCTCGCGCAGGGATCGTCAGCGATTCCGACTCTCCTCGGAGAAGCAAGTCGCCTGATCGTCCTCGCGGGGTTGCTCTGGGGCGTGGGGGATCTCGCCATACTCCTCATCGACGTGGGCCACGATGTGCGCGCGGCGCGCATTCTGCTCGCCAGGCAGACGCACGCGGTCGCCGGAATGGCGCGTCGCGCCGAGCCGGCCAATGGTTCAACGTCGCCGGCATTGCCTCCTCCGTCGTCCGGCCCGGTATGATCGTTGCCATGGGTGGGCTCGCTTCCGCCGTACCACACTCTACTCGAGGTTGACCTGATGCTCTGGACCATCGCGGTAATCCTGCTGGTGCTGTGGTTGCTCGGCGCCTTCGTGTTTCCGGTTGGCGGCGGGATCATTCACGTCCTGCTCGTCATCGCGCTCATCGTCGTCGTGTATCGCCTGCTCACTGGGCGGAAAGTGGTCTGACGCCTCGCGCGTTGTTCTACTGAGGGGCGGCTCGCATCGCGGGCCGCCCTTCGTCGTTTCAGCGATAGCGTTGACGCGGCCGTTGCGCGGTCGTTGGTTGAGCGCACATGCCCGACCTTCATGACGTACTCGTCGTCTCGCACACGCACTGGGATCGGGAGTGGTATCTCCCGGCCGAGCGATTTCGACAGCGGCTCGTCGCCCTGATCGACGAGCTGCTCGACGATCCTGCCGCGTCCGGCGAGAGCTTCCTGCTCGACGGCCAGGCGGTCCTCCTTGACGACTATCTCGACGTACGTCCCGAGCGTGCCGCGGAACTGTCCGTGCTGCTGCGCGACGGCCGGCTGGAAGCGGGCCCCTGGTACGTCCTTGCCGACGAGCTCATCCCGAGCGGCGAAGCGCTCGTCCGCAACCTGCTCGCGGGACGCGAGACAATGCGACGGCTGCGCGCGACGCCGCCGGCCGTACTGTACTGCCCCGATTCCTTCGGACATCCGGCCGCGCTGCCGATGCTCGCCCGCGAGTTCGGGTGCGACACGGTGGTACTCTGGCGCGGGTATGGCGGCGCGCGCTGGCCAGCGGGCGATACAGTGCGCTGGCGCTCGCCCTCAGGTCGCGAGGTCCTGCTGCATCACCTCCCACCAGACGGATACGAATTCGGCGGCTCGCTCCCGATTGCGTCCGACGAAACGGCAGCGCGATGGGCCCGGATGGTCCCTGTCCTCGGCCCACGCGCCGTCACTGGCATCGCGCTGTTGCTCAACGGCGCCGATCATCACGCGCGACAGCGTCATCAGCACGAGGCACTCGCGGCGCTCGCCGTCGCTGCCGCCCCGATACGCGTCCGGTCGGCAAGCCTGGGCGATGCCATGTCCGAGCTCGCGGCGTCCGCCAGTGGGATGGACCTACCTGTCGTCCGGGGCGAGCTTCGCGACTCCTACGGCTATTGCTGGGCGCTTCAGGGAACGCTCGCGAGTCGCGCCATGCAGAAGCGCCGGAACGCGCTCGTCGAGGCGCTCCTCGTGCGCGACGTGGAACCGTGGTTGGCCCTGCTCCCTGGTGACGCGCACGGCGGTCAGCACGCATTGCTGCGCACCACGTGGCGCTCGTTGCTGCTCGCGCATCCGCACGACACGCTCTGCGGCACCTCGATCGACGAGGTCGCTCGCGCGATGGACGCTCGGCTGCGCTCGGCGGAGGTGCAGGGGGCGGGACTGCGGCACGATGCGCTGCTCGCGCACGTGGGCCACGATCGCGAACACGCGCGCGCGGTCGACAGCGCGTCCTGGCGCCCCGCCGTCCTGATACGCAACGCATCGCCGCGCCCTCGCGGCGGTGTTGCGCATCTGACCCTGACCGCGACTCTTGCCGACGTCGCCGTTGGACCGGGTTCGGCGGAACGACAGTCCTCTGCTCGGCGAGTTCCCCCGTGGCGAGTGGAGGGAATACCGCTTCAGCTTCTCGACCGCGTTGGGGGCATCGAGCTCACCGAGTCGCCGCGCGCCTACCCCGACGCCGATCAGGTCGTCCGGGTGCAGGCGCTTGGCTGGGTCGACACCGTTGCCGGGTACGGCATCGCCACTCGCGCGCAGTCCGGCGGCAAGCGGGGACCACGCCGACGTGATCGCGTCGACGTACGCAACGCCGTTCGTGCCGATGGGCTGACGCTCGACAATGGACTCGTTCGCATATCGGTCGACGAGCGAGGCATCGTTCATCTGCTCGATCTCCTCACGGGCCATGCAATCGATCGACTCGTGACACTCGAGCAGGCGGCGGAAGCCGGCGATCTCTATACGCCGGGGCTGCGCGAATCCCTACCCGAAGCCACCGTACGACGCGTGCAATTGGTGCATCGCGGCCCGCTCCGCGGCGAGATCGCCATCGATGTCGACCTCTCGGCGCCAAAAACCGGGCGACGCGGCCGGTGTCGCATCGCTCTCCAGCTCGATGCAGACCTTCCGGCGGTGAGGATAGCGGTCGACGGCGATAATCGCGCGGGCGATCATCGAGTCCGCCTTCGGTTGGCATCGGCGCTCGCCGGCGCCACCACCATCGCCGACGCCGCCTTTCATCCGGTCGCGCGCGTGCCGATCGCGATCTCCGATGAGGAGGAACGCACCGAGCATCTCGTTCCCACGGGGCCGCTGCATCGCTGGGTGACGCGCTTCAACCCGCGCACCGGGGTGACGGTCGTGTCCGACGGCCTCGCGGAGTACGAGAGTCTGGACGACGGCGCCGTCGCCATCACGTTGCTGCGCGCCGTTGGTGTGCTGTCGCGTGCGGACTTGCCGGAGCGACCTGGCCACGCGGGATGGCCCGCGGATACGCCGGCGGCGCAGTCCATCGGTCCGTTCGCCGCGAGGTTCGCACTGGCCGTACATGGCCCCGATTCACCAGCGCAGCGCGATGCGATTCATGCGCTGGCGGATGATGTGTTGCATCCGATCGTCGGCGAGACGCTCCGCTCGAATCTGCTGGAGAACGTCGAGTGCGGCGGACTGGAGCTGTCCGGCGACGGCCTGACGTTCAGTGCCGCTGCACCGGCGCAGCGCGAGGGATGGATCGTGCTGCGATGCGTCAATCAGCGCGATGCGCCCGTCCGCGGTCGATGGACGTTGAACCGCCCCGTGCGCGAAGCGGTGCGATCGCGACTCGACGAGACGCCTCTCGACGCGCTGGACGTCGACGGCCACTCGGTCTCGTTCGACGCAGCGCCCTTCGACGTCGTGACCGTGCTGCTGCGTTAGTCGCGCAGGACGGACGCCCGCGTCGGCACGATCTCCCCAGCCAGCCGATCGCGCCATGCATCCCCCAGCACGCTCACGGCGAGCACCGTCATCACGAGCGCGAGCCCCGGCGCCAGTGCCACCCATGGTGCGACCACCAGCAGGTCGCGCCCTCCGGCGATCATGTTGCCCCAGCTTGGTGCCGGCGGCTGGATGCCGAGACCGAGAAACGACAGTCCGCTCTCGAGAAGGATCGCGTGTCCGACGCCGAGCGTCGTCGCGACGAGCGCCGGCCCGATGGCGTTCGGGAGCACGTGTCGCGCGAGCACTCGCATGGGTCGCGCACCCAGCGCTTCGGCGGCAGGCACGAACGGGCGCGCGCGCACGCTGATCACCTCCGCACGTACGAGTCTCGCGATGCCCATCCAGCCGGTGACGGCGAGCACCGTGAGAATGGTCGCAATGCCGGGCTGCCAGAGTGCCACGCCGACGAGCAGCAGCACGAGGCGCGGAAGGGCGAGCAGGACATCGGCGAGTCCCATCAATGCGCGATCCACCGCGCCGCCCGCCCATCCCGCGACGGCCCCGATGACGGTCCCGGCGATGCCGGCCATCCCCGCGCCGGCGAATCCCACCAGCAGCGACAGGCGGCCGGCGAGCATCATGCGCACGAACAAGTCGCGCCCGAATCGATCGGTTCCGAGCACGTGCAGCGCGCCCCCCGCGTCCCGTCCGAACGGCGCGATGAGTCGGCGCGCGAGCACGTCGTCGATCCGCAGGGGATCCCGATCGGCCAGCGCCGGCACGATCACGACCGCGATCGCCAGCACGATCAGCACAGCCAGGGCCGCCGCGCCAGCGGACATCGGCCTTCGAGTTCGGCGATTCGCGATCATGCGCCGACCCGCGGGTCTGCCCATCGCAGCATCGATTCCGCCGCGAGATTGGCGACGATGACCAGTGCGGCGTACGCTCCCGCACAGCCCAGTACCACAGGGTAATCCCGTGCGACGATGGCCATGACCATCACGCGTCCCATCCCCGGCCAGCCGAAGATGGTCTCCACGAACACGGAGCCGGCCACCGTACCTGGGAGCGCGAGTGCGAACAGTGTGATCAACGGCGCACGCAGGTTGGCGACGACGTGCCGGCCGAGCACCTGACGCTCGGCGAGACCCTTCGCGCGTGCCGTGCGCACCCAGTCCGCCCTCAGCACGTCGAGCGCGCTCGTGCGAACGTACCGTGCCACGCCAGCTGCCCCGATGGACGCGAGCAGGCCGACGGGCAGGATGGAGTGGCGCGCGAGATCGGCCAACCGCGACATGCCCTCCAGCTCCACACCCGGCGTGCTCATGCCGACAGCCGGCAGACGCATCCACATCGGCATGCCGAGTGTGGAGGCGAGATACGTGAACGTGGCGATGGCCCCGAGGCCGAGCCAATAGGCCGGTGCAGCGGCGAAGACCACGGTGATCATCGTGAGCGTCAGATCCGTGCGAGTTCCACGACGAGCGGCCTGCACGAGTCCCACGGCAGTCCCCGCCAGAAAGGAGAGCAGGAGCGACGAGAGACCGAGCGCGAGCGAGATCGGCAGCGCATCACCGATCACGCGGGCTACCGGACGGGCGTCGGCGAAGCTTGACCCGAGGTCGGCGCGGAGCACCCCACGCACCCACCATGCATATTGCACCGCGACGGAGCGATCGAGTCGAAGCTCGGCGCGCATCCGCAGGGCGTCAGCTGCCGATGCGGCGGGCGGAAGCAGGAAGGTGGAGGGATCGCCGGGAGCGAGACGCAGGAGCGCGAAGGTGAGTGAAAGCACACAGATGTACAGCACCGCCGCCCGCGCGACGATGCGCAGCCCGACCCCTGTCCAGTCCCGGACGCCGCCGATGCGCGCGTGTGGAGAAGTCACGGCGTGATATCGCATCGGTGGCGCGGCACGTCAACGGCATTCTTCGCACTGGTCTGCGCCGCTGGTTGCATCGCGCCACAGCGACCGGATGACATCGTGGTGCTCGCCTCCGGCGCGGATCTCGAGTCGGCCAACCCATTGGTCACCACGCATCCGCTGTCGAAGCAGGTGCAACGGTACGCGCTGCTCGTCACTCTGGTGCGGTACGACTCGGCGCTCGTGCCGCAGCCGTATCTTGCGCGCCGATGGGCATGGTCCGACCAGCGCCACACGCTTACGCTGTCGCTGGTCTCCGACCTGCAATGGCACGATGGCGCGCCGACGACGGCGCAGGACGCCGCCTTCACCCTGCTCGCGGCAAAGGACCCGACGACGGGGTTTTCACGCGCCGCCGAACTGGCGGCACTCGATACCGCCTTCGCGCTGGATGATTCAACGCTGGTGCTGCGATATCGCCGCGCCCCGGCGCAGCTTCCCTCGTTGCTCGCAGAGTTGCCGATCGTGCCGCGGCACCTGCTTGCCGTCGTCGCGCGCTCCCGCATGCGCAGCGCGGCGTTCAACGATGCGCCGGTCGGCAATGGGCCGTTCCGATTCGTCAGCCGACGACGCGGTGCGCGATGGAGCTTCGTCCGCAACGACGCCTTTCCGCGTTCGCTCGGCGGGCCACCGCGGCTGCGGGGACTCGTCATCGCGGTGGTAGATGAGGCGACCACCAAGTTCGCGGGGCTCGCCAGCGGAGAGCTCGACATGGCGGGCATTGCGCCGGGCATGGCGGCGCTCGCCGTGCGCGACGCCACGCTGCGGGTCATCGATTATCCGGTGCTCTTCGGCACGGCCCTGTTCTTCAACACCACACGACCTCCATTCGATGATGCGCGCGTGCGTCGTGCCGTCGCTCGCTCCATCGATCGAGCCCGCATCGTTGACATCGCGCTCGCGGGCTTCGGGCGACCGGCCACGAGTGCGGTTCCGCCCGACAGTCCGTTGGCGTGGCGCGGCGGGGCAGGGCTGGATCGCGTCGCGGCAGACCGCCTGCTCGACGATGCAGGGTGGCACCGCGGTCCCGACAGCGTCCGCGTTCGACGCGGCACCAGATTCGAAGTCGAACTGCTTTCCGTGGGCAGCGGCGACAACGTGGCCGAGCAGCTCGTCCAAGCCGATCTCTCGGCCCGCGGTATCGCGTTACGGCTGCGCCAAACCGAGATGGGAAGTTTTCTCACCGCCGCACGCGCCGACGGAAAGCGATTCGATGTCCTGCTCGCCGGTGTGCCAGGCGATCTGTCGCTGTCATACGTGAATGCGCTCTTCGCCTCGGCGCAGCGTGGCGGCATGCTCGATTACACGGGTTTCCACTTGCCCGCGCTCGACACGTTGCTGAGCCAGGCGACCGAGGCAGTCGATGGGGAGCCCGCGCGCCTGGCGTGGACGCGGGTACAGGCGAGCCTCGACTCGCTCGCTCCGGCCACCTGGCTCTATCACTCACGCGGCGTGCAGGGGGTGTCACGTCGCGTGGGCAGCGTGACGATGGACCTGCGCGGAGAGCTCGCCGGAGTGCACGGGTGGACGATTGCGCCGCGCGCCGTGACCGCACGATGACGCTCCTCGTCCCCGCCGCCGATCTCGCCGAGCGGCGGCGCATCGCGCAGGGCGCGTTGTCGCCACTCGCGCAGGGATTGCGACGCGAGCTGCAGCCGCTCATCGACGGGAGTCACGAGGTTCCCGCTGACTCCGCGCTTCTATCCCGTGCTGGTGGACGCTGCTCGCGCGACGGGACGCTCCTCGCCTACGATCCATTCGACGCGCGGCATCGCTGCGCGCGATGTGGCCGCGAAGAGGTCGGAATGGAGCACGACCGCTTTCGTCTGTACTGGCATCATCTCTGGCTCGCCGAACGCGCCGTGCACGCCGCTCTCCTGGGGACGCTTCTCGACGACGCTGCGTGCATCACGCTGGCGGGCGACCTGCTCGACGGCTACGCCGAACGCTATCTCGGCTATTCCGATCAGGACAGCGTGCTCGGGCCGTCGCGTCCATTCTTCAGCACGTACCTCGAATCCATCTGGCTCCTGCAGCTCATGATCGCGCTCGACCTCATCGAGACTGGCGCGGCTCGCGGGAGCACGCGCGCACTCGGCGGTCGCGTACGGGAGCGGCTGATCGGTCCGAGCGCCGCCCTGATCGCGTCGTTCGACGAGGGATCATCGAACCGTCAGGTGTGGAACAACGCCGCCCTGATCGCGGCGGGGCGCCTCCTCGGCGAGAAGGGTATGACGGAGCGGGCGGTGCTCGGGTCGTCAGGCCTGCATACACATCTCAGCGACGCCCTGCTGAAGGATGGAAGCTGGTACGAAGGCGAGAACTATCATCTTTTCGCACATCGCGGATTGTGGTACGGCGTACTGCTCTCGCAACGGTGCGACTATTCGCTGCCCACTCTCCTTGACGAACGGTTCGTCGAAGGGTTCGCGGCGCCGTTTCGCACCGTGCTCCCCGATCTCACCTACCCCTCACGCCGGGACTCGCAGTACGCGGTGAGTGTTCGGCAGCCACGCTTTGCGGAGTCATGCGAGCTGGGACTCGTCGCCGGCGGTGACGAGCGTCTCGTCGGTTGGCTCGAGCGCCTGTACGATCCACTCGTGCCGCGTGCTGAAATCGGTCGCGCGAGCTCCACGGCCGACGTCGAGCGCAATCTGCCGGCGACGGGCCTCACACGCGCGGACCTTTCGTGGCGCACGCTGCTCGTCGGGGGCGAGGCGCTCCCCCCCCTCGTCGCACGGGCGCTCGGCTCGGAGCTGCTGCCCTCACAGGGATATGCAGTACTGCGCCGCGATCGAGGCACCCTGTACGCGGCGCTCGATTACGGACATTCGGGCGGCGGGCACGGGCACCCCGATCGGCTCAACGTGCTGCTGATGGATGGTGACACGCGCTGGTTCGATGATCCCGGCACAGGGTCATACGTCGACCGCTCGCTCCACTGGTATCGGAGCACCCTCGCGCACACGGCACCGATCGTGGATGGCCGATCGCAGCCTCGCACGCATGGCACGCTCGTGGCGTTCGACGACCAGCCACGGGCGAGCTGGGTTTGCGCGGACGTCGAGCTCGCCCCTGGGCTGCAGTTGCGGCGTTCGCTCGTCGTACTGGACGATTACCTCGTCGACCTGCTGCAGTGGGAAGGATCCGAGGAGCATGACGTGGCGCTTCCACTGCACGGCGTGGACTTGGTTGATGAGAGCGACCTTCCCCTGGCGCGGACAGCAGCCCAGGTCGACGGAGGTGATGACGTCGAGGACGGATTCTCCTTCTTGAAGAACGGCGCACGCATAGCAACGGACGTGGCGCCATTCGTGCGCGCGCTCGGATCGCGACGCACGATCGCTGGCGATGCGCAGCTTCGCGGATGGATCCGCTGTGAGGCAGGAACCGGGTGGTGGAGCGCCGACGCACCTGACGCGCCTGGACGCGAGGGGAGCGTTCCGATGCTCCTCGCACGGCATCGGGGCGTGCGTGGAGGCGTCCTGGCGGTGTGGACGTGGCGCGATGCCGTGGTCAACGTCGAGATGCGGGGCGAGGAGGTCGTCGTGCATCGTCGCGACGGGAGTCGCGACACGCACGTCGTCGTAACGGGCGGCTGGCGCATCGACTGTCATCGCGACGGCGCGCGAGCAACCGAACTGTTGTCGGGCTTCGCGGCGCAGTCGCGTCCCGCCGCCGCAGCGCCATCGGCACCGAGCCGGCCGGCGCTGCCGCCCGCCGCGCTTCCCGCCGCATACCAGCTGGGCGAGCGCCATTATCGGCGATCGGAACCAGGCTGGCGCGCCGCCGGCGAGCCGCACGCGGTAGTCGCGATCTCGATGACCGCCCGCCGAACGGTGGCGATCGCCGTGCTCGTGGAGCCGTCACACCGCCTGTTCGTGCCACCGGACGCCGTGAATGCGCTCGACAATGAGCCGGCCGCGATCAATGGCGACGGCGTGCAGCTGTATCTGGCATGCGGTGGCTCGGCGGGCGCGTGGATCCTCGTGCCTCGTGATGGCGGCGGTGTGACCGCGCTGCCGATCGCGGGCTGGCGCTCGGGGCTGGTAGTCGAGGCGACCTGGCGAGCAACGGCGGCCGGATACGCGCTCGACGCCCGTGTCGACCTGCCCGTCACTGCAGGCGTGATGTCGCTCGACGTGATCGTCAACGACATGTCGCCTGGGCGCATCCGTCGCCGCGGCCAACTCGTGCTCTCCGGCGCCGACGGGGAATTCGTCTATCTTCGTGGGGACCGCCACGATCCGCAGCGCCTGCTCCGATTCATTCTGCCCGATGTCTGATTCCAGTCTCACCCGGATCGCGGTCGTGCTCTACGAGCCGCAGGATCCGGTGAACATCGCCGGCACCGTCCGCGCCATGAAGAACATGGGCGTGTCCACCCTCCGACTCGTCCGGCCGGTGCACTACGAGCCGGTCCGTCTGGAAGGCATCGCCCACGACACATGGGAGATCATCAACGCAATCGAGACGTACGGCGACTTTGACGAGGCGGTCGCGGACTGCGTTCGGCTTATCGGATTCACCGCGCGCCGTCGCAAGGCCAAGTGGCAGCTGCTCGATCCCAGGTCAGCGGCGGAGGACGCACTCGGTCATGCCCCGCACGGGCGTGTGGGACTCGTCTTCGGTCGTGAAGACAGCGGGCTGCCCAACGAGATCCTCGATCGCGTGCACGCCGCCGTCAACATTCCAACCACGACGCACGCATCACTTAACCTCGCGCAGGCCGTGCTGATCGCGCTGTACGAGCTGCACCTCGCCGCAGGAGACGCGACACGCACCCTCCGTGGGCCACGCAAGGAAGCGCCACCGCCGACGACGGATCTCTACGAGCGCTATTTCACCGAGCTCCATCATGCGCTCGATGCGATCCAGTTCTTCAAGACGCGCTTTCCGGAGCACATCATGCGCTCGCTCCGCGCCATCACCTTTCGGGCCGCGCCTGACGATCGGGAGCTGTCCCTGCTGCGCGCGATGGCACTCGAGATCGTGCGATTTCTCGAGCGCACCGAGAGGATCGAGCGCACGCTCCCTCATGACGTCTCGCCACGCCCGCCTCGACACGTGACGGGTCGCGACACGAGCAATCGCACCGAGGATTGACGCGCCGCTCCGCGCGGGTGCTCTTTGTTCCATGGCATTCAAGGGATTTTTCGGACGCGGTCGAGACACGGCGCCACTGCCGGCGGCCGGCGAATCGGCGTCGGCCCACATGTCGGACGCGACCACCGACGACGAGGGGGACGACATCCCGGAAGCCGCGCCTGCACGGAGCTGGCGTGAGCGCGCGGACGCCGTGCTGCCGACGGGCGCGTCCACCGGCAGCAAGCGCGCCGAGTCGCTGTACGGAACCCTCGACGAGAACGGCCCCACGCATTTCGTGGACGCACGAGGCTGCCACCTCACCGCCGTCGACGGCGAGCGCTACCTCGATTGCACCATGGCGCTCGGATCCGTTGCGCTTGGCTACACCGAGCCACGGGTCACTCGCGCCGTGATCGAGGCCGCGTCCCAGGGCGGCGTCTCGGCCTTGTCGAGTTGGCGCGAGGTCGAGTTGGCGGAGCGGATGTGCGCGCTGATTCCCTGCGGCGAGCGCGTGCAGTTCCTGAAGACCGGCGCTGAAGCAACGTCGGCGGCGGTGCGCCTGGCGCGCACCTACACCGGTCGGGAGCACGTCGTCGCCTCGGGCTACTTCGGTTGGCACGACTGGAGCAGCGATGCGGCGGGTGTACCTTCCGCGACCCGCCGCGACACGACGCGCGTGCCGTTCGATGATATCGACGCGTTGGAGCGGGCGGTCGCAGCCGCCGGAAGTTCGCTGGCGGCCATCGTGCTCGAGCCGATTGTCGAGCGCACACCCGCCATCGCATGGCTGGCGCGCGCGCGCGCGCTGTGCGATGCCACCGGCGCCGCGCTCGTGTTCGACGAGGTGAAGACCGGCTTTCGCGTCGCGCCAGGCGGCTATCAGGAGCTCTGTGGCATCACGCCCGATCTCGCGTCTTTCGGCAAGGCAATGGCGAACGGATATCCACTCGCCGCCGTGCTTGGACGGCAGGCCGTCATGGACGCCGCCCGCGCGACGTGGATCTCGTCCACGCTCGCCTGCGAGTCGGTCGCCCTCGCCGCCGCGCTCGCGGTGCTCGACTGGCACGACGAGGCCGATATCGCCGCCACGCTCGCCGAGACCGGCCGCGAGATGCGGGCCGCCGTCGACCGCGCGATCGAGGCGAGTGGGGTGCAGGGTGTTCACACACTCGGCGTCGATCCGATGTGGCTGATGCGGTGGGACGACCCCTCGCGCGAGTCGAGATTCCTTGTCCATGCCATGCACGAGGGCGTCCTGTTCAAGCGGGGCGCGTACAACTATGCCGCGGTGGCACACGACGAGGACTCGCTGCGCGTCATCGAGGCGGCGGCAAGTGCCGCGCTCGTGGCGCTGCTGGAAGACGAAGCCTGATGTCGGACGCTCTGCTGGCTGGCGACGGCCCGCTCGTTGACGTGCACGCGCACTTCTATCACGCGTCAGCGGGACGCACGGACTGGGAGCGCATCAATGAGGCCCGCATGCGGGCAGGCGACCGCATCGGCATCACGTACCACGTCGCGAGCATCCTCGGCAGTTACGGCCACACGTCGCCGACCTATTTCCCATCGCCAGAGGACGCGACCTGCGGCAACCAGGCGATGGCGGCACTCGCCGCCGGCGATCCCATGCGCCTGCGGTGGTACGTCACGGTGAATCCCAATCATACCGCGCACGCACTCGGCGAGATCGAGCGCGGCGTATCGCTGGGTGCAATCGGCATCAAGTTGCTGGCCAGCCGTCGCGCCGATGATCCCCTGCTCGATCCCATCTGCGAGCTCGCCGCGGCGCACGGACTACCGGTGCTGCATCACGTGTGGCAGCATCGCACGCGCGAATGGCCGAACCAGGAGATCTCCGATGGGCGCGACCTCGCGCGCCTGGCGGAGCGTCACCCGCGCGTCTCGTTCATCCTCGCCCATCTCGGTGGAGGCGGGGACTGGGCTCACACGCTTCCGGCAGTGCGCGATGTCCCGAACCTTCATCCGGATCTATCGGGCAGCGGTGTGGACCGGGGAATGCTCGACGCTGCGCTGGAGTTTCTCGGGGCGCGACGCCTGCTCTGGGCATGCGACCTGACGATGGAGACGGGACTCGCCAAGCTCAGGGCACTCGATGTGCTTGGTCTGCCCGCTGACGACGTCGCGGACATCCGATGGCGCAACGCCGCGCGGTTGTTCGGCACTTCCGCGTTTCCGCGCTGTGCGCCTGCCGACGCGGTGCCCGCGTCATGATCGACTGCGCCGCATACATCGGCCCCTATCCGTTTCGTTACCTCCCGCACCCCGATCCCGAGGTACTCGTGCGCGTGCTGGCCCGCGAAGGCCTCGCGGGCGCATGGGTAGGCCATCTCCCCACGGCCTGGCATCGAGACCCGGCTCCGGGTAACGCCGCGCTCTTCGAGGCCCTCGCGTCATATCGCGCGCTGCTCGCGCCGGCGCCCGTCGTCCGCCCGGACTGGCCAGGTTGGGAGCGCATGCTACGCGACCTCGTGGAGCAGGGCGCTGCGTGCATTCGTGTGTATCCCATGCAGTGGGGGATGGCGCCGCACGACTCGAGAATGATCGAGCTCGCGCGCGCCTGCGACGAACACGCGACTCCACTCCTGCTCACCGTGCGGTTCGAGGATCTTCGGCAACGACATGCACTCGATGTCGCCCCGGACCTCACCGCCGCCCACGTCCGTGCGCTCGCGCGCGCGAGTGAAGGGCGACTCGTCGTGACCGGTGCCGGTCGCGAGCTGATCGAGGAGACGCACTGGGGACTCACGCCCGACGAGCAGCGGCGCGTGCATTGGGACTTTGCCTGGGTCTGGGGCCCGCCGGAAGAACATCTGGCGCACCTGTTCCGCACCCTGGGGCCGGACCGATTCGTGTACGGCACCCATTGGCCCCTGCGGTTGACGCAGAATCCGCGTGCCAATCTCGATCTGCTGCCCGACGATCAGCGTCACGCTCGCATCACGGACGCCGGCTCGCTCGCGGCCATCAGGAAAACGCCGACTTGACCGCCGTACCCTCGCCTTGAGAGCTTGCGCGCAGCGCACGACATCGCGACGACGCGAAGTGTGCGCAATTGTGCGCGCGTCGCCTTGCGGCAGGATCGTCGTGCGCACAAACTTGCTGGTCGGCGGCGCATGGGTGAATGCATTCATCGTGACCACACGCCACGTACTTCCTCCACCCCATCGTGATGACGAAGCGTAGGAAGTGGACCGCGATCCCCGGGCTCCTCGCCCTGGGCGTCGGCGCGGTCATGCTGTCTGCCTACAGTGGTGCCTCCTCGTCGCAGGGCCGTGGCCCCGCCCAGCCGGTGAACTTCCCGCATCCCAAGCACGCCGGCGCCGTGAAGGACGGCGGTCTCGGGATGAACTGCCTCTACTGCCACAACACCGCGTCCAAGTCATCCGATGTCGGCATGCCTGCTGTGAACACCTGCATGGGCTGTCACACGGTCGTGGCCGCCGGCAAGCCCGAAATCATCAAGCTCGCCAAGTATTACAACGACAAGAAGCCGGTCCCGTGGGAGCGCATCCACAAGGTTCCGGATTACGTGCACTTCCCGCACGTGAGGCATGTCAATGCGGGCGTGACCTGTCAGACTTGCCATGGCGACGTGCAGAAAATGGATCGCGTGTATCAGTACGCGTCGCTGAACATGGGATGGTGCATCAACTGCCACGTGAACGGCTACGACCCGAAGGAGGGCCAGAAGGCGGCCGGCCTCGATACTGTGCCCCCGGCCAACTACGCGGGCGGCGCGCCGTACGGCACGCCGGGTACTCGCGCCGGAATTGTCACGGCGGGCGCGGGCATGATGCCGAGCGCCACACGACCCGTCGACACCAACGCGGCGTCCGCCGCGAAAGCGACGCCGTCCTCGGAGCGTCGCCGCGCGCGCTACGATTGCGCCTCCTGCCATTACTAGCCCGACCGAGGAACCTCTGCACATGAGCAACGACACGGGGTCGACGGGCGTCAAGCGCCGCGACTTCCTCAAGGTGCTCGGCGTGGCCAGCGCCGCCGTGGGAACGGTGGGCTGCACGTCCGAGAAGGTCGGCAAGCTGATTCCCTACCTCGTCCATCCCGACGAGACGGTCGCTGGCGTCTCCACCTACTATGCCACCACCTGCCGCGAATGCGCGGCGAGTTGCGGCATCATCGCCGAGACGCGCGACGGACGCACCACCAAGCTCGAGGGAAATCCCGACCATCCGCTCAACCGCGGTGCGCTGTGCGCCCGGGGCCAGTCGGCGCTGCAGGGGCTCTACAATCCCGATCGCCTGCGCGGACCGATGGTCAAGGAGAACGGCGCATGGAAGCCGATCGAGTGGAGCGCGGCCCTCACCCTCGTGAGCCAGAAACTCGGCGAGGCCCGCAGTCGCGGCACCGCCGCCGCGGGACTCTTCATCAATCAGCACGAGACGGGCAGCTTTCCTGGATTCCTTGATGCATGGCTCTCGGGGTTCGGCATGTCGCCGCACCTCAGTGTGGACTTCGAGGCGGACAGCGCAGCGATCGAAGCGAACCGCCGCAGTTACGGGGTCGCGTGGCCGAAGCTCTCCTTCGCGGACGCGAAGCTCATCGTGTCATTCGGCGCCGACTTCCTCGAGACGTGGGGCATGTCGGTGCCGCAGCAACTCGACTTCGCCGACGCACGCGCGAAAATCCAGGATGCGCCACGATTCGTCTACATCGGTCCGCGTCGTTCGCTCACGGGATTGAACGCCGACCAGTGGATCGCGTGCAAGCCGGGCACCGAGCTCGCGATCGCCCGCGCGTTGGCCGGCTCCGGTTCGCTTGCGGACGCCGCGACAGCCAGCGGCGTGAAGGAATCCGTACTGGTGCGACTGCAGCAGGAGATGGCGTCAGCGCGGCCGGCGCTCGTGCTGTCGGGTGCGCGCGGCGCGGATGCGCTCGAGCTCGCGCTCGCCGTGGCCGCGCTCAATCAGGCCAACGGCGCGGTCGGCTCCACCATACGGCCCGCCGAAAGTACGGGCGCGTTCGATGGCGTGGCGCGGTTCAGTGACATGACGAGTGCCGTGGACAGCATGCGCGCGGGCCGCGTGCCCATCGTGTTCGTGCGCGGCGCTAACCCGGCCTACGCGCTTCCCGCCGCCACGAAGTTCGCCGATGCCTTCGCCAAGGTACCGTTCAAGGTGAGCTTCTCGCTCTACCCGGACGAGACGACCGAGCTGTGCGACCTTATCCTCCCCGACCTGCACGCGCTCGAGTCGTGGGGCGACGCGGACGCCGGGCGCGGCGCGATCGGCCTGCAGCAGCCCGCCATGGATCCGGTGTTTGCCGGTACGCGCGCGACCGCGGACGTCCTCATCGAATTGGGGCAGAAAGATCCGGCGAACGCGGCGCGATTCCCGACGCGCGACTATCGGTCCTGGTTGATCAGTCGGTTCCCGGGTGGAATGAGCGTCTTCACCACGTCGCTGCAGAAGGGGATGGGCGCCGGCGCGCTGGTCGCTCGTGCGCCGTCCACGGCCGCCCCTGCGCCGGCACCCGCCGCTCTCACGCTCGAACGCACGGCCGGCGACTTCTACCTCGTGACCTATCCATCGCCCGTGCTGGGTGACGGCCGTGGCGCGAACAAGCCCTGGCTTCAGGAGCTCCCCGATCCGGTGACGAAGGTGCTCTGGAGCTCGTGGGTCGAGATCCATCCGGAGACGGCCAATCGGCTCGGCATCGAACGGGGCGACATCGTCGAAGTGAGCACCGCCAACGGCAAGGTGCGCGCGCCGGCCTACCTGTACCTCGGCATCCGCACCGACACGCTCGGGCTCGCGATGGGACAGGGCCACCGCGCGGCCGCATCGCTCGACGAGTACGACGGCAAGCACAACGATCGCGTCGTCACGCAGTGGGGCTACGGCCGCTACGCGCGCAACATCGGTATTCGTGCACACGACTTGCTCGGCGCCACGAGCGACAACGCCGGCGGATTCGCGCTCGTCAGCACGAAGGCGACGCTGACGAAAACGGGAGATCACGAGACACTCGTATCCACCGAGGGATCGGCGCGTCAGCACGGGCGCGGGATCGCCCAGGCCGTGCCGATCACCGCACTGCTCGCTGGCGGCACCGGCGACCATGCCACGACGGAAGGCGCCGCCGCACATGGCGCGACCAGCGGGGCCGAGGTGAAGGCGGAAGGAAAGGCGGAGGTGCACGAGCAGGCCGAGGGCGGACACAATATCGCCGGCGAGCCGAACCTCGAGTTCCTGCCCGGCTTGCGCTCACCCGTTGCCGCCGACGCACAGGGCGAGCTCGGCGCGCCGACGGCGAAGGACAACGGCAAGGACAAAGGCATGTACGCCACCAACCACTGGTCGGGGATGGCGAACCGGCGGTGGGCGATGACGGTGGATCTCGCGCGCTGCACCGGCTGCTCCGCCTGCGTCACGGCATGCTACGCCGAGAACAACATTCCCACGGTGGGCGCGCCGTGGCAGAACGCGTCGGTGTATGCGGTCTCGAAGCCGGGATTCAACATCACGCGCGGTCGCGAGATGAACTGGATCCGCCTCGAGCGCTACTTCGAGGGCGCGGAAGATGGCCGGTTCACCGAGGATTTCGAATCGCGGTTCGTGCCGATGCTGTGTCAGCATTGCGGCAATGCGCCGTGCGAGCCCGTGTGTCCCGTGTATGCGACCTATCACGCGCCG
The DNA here is from genome assembly GCA_039928585.1 of Gemmatimonadaceae bacterium. GTDB lineage: Bacteria > Gemmatimonadota > Gemmatimonadetes > Gemmatimonadales > Gemmatimonadaceae > AG11. The sequence continues at coordinate 18,358 of JBDSSY010000218.1, forward strand.
GATGGACTGAACGTCCAGGTCTACAATCGCTGCGTCGGGACGCGCTACTGCAGCAACAACTGCCCGTACAAGGTTCGGTACTTCAACTGGTTCGGCTACGGCGAGGAGGACCGCAAGCAGTATGCGTTCCCCGAGCCCCTGAACTGGCAGTTGAATCCCGACGTCACGGTCCGCGGTAAGGGCGTGATGGAGAAGTGCACCTTCTGCGTGCAACGAATTCGTGAAGCCGAGACGCGCGCGAAGAGTGAGGGACGCGAGCTCGTCGCCGATGAGTTCACGGTCGCGTGTGCGCAGGCGTGTCCGTCGCGGGCGATCATGTTCGGTGACGCTGCTGATCCCACCTGGTCGGTGTCGAAGCTCGTGGAAGACCGGCGTGCCTATCATGTGTTCGAGGAGCTCAACACCTATACCGCGGTGGTCTACTTGAAGAAGGTCAACCATCCGGGGCCGGCATCGCCGGTCGGGGCGTAGGGGCTGACGATGGCGACCATGGCACCTCCGCGCCGCGACGACGAGCGGGAACGGTATCCGAACATCCCGACGGCGGACAATCGCCTGCCGGGAGTGCGCGATTATGAGCAGGTCGACCGCGACGTCATCGCGACCCTCCAGCCCTCGCTCGGCTGGTTCGCCGCGCTGGGGCTGGCGATTCTCGCGCTGCTCCTCGGCATCGTTGCCTGGACCTACCAGATCTACGAGGGACTCGGCGCCGCGGGCTACCAACCGCCGGTGATGTGGGGCGTCTACATCGTCTCGTTCGTGTTCTGGGTCGGTATCGGCCACGCCGGCACCCTCATCTCGGCCATTCTCTACCTGTTCCGCGCCGGCTTCCGCACGACAATCTATCGCGCAGCGGAAGCGATGACCGTGTTCGCCGTCATGACGGCGGGCCTCTTCCCGATCTTGCACCTCGGGCGGCCGTGGAAGTTCTTCTGGCTGATCCCGTATCCGAACTGGCGGCTGATCTGGCCGAACCCGAAGTCGCCGCTCGTGTGGGACGTGTTCGCCATCCTCACGTACCTCACCGTCTCGGCCACCTTCTTCTACGTCGGGCTCATTCCCGACATCGCCGTGCTGCGCGACCAGGAGACGAATCCGGTCCGGAAGCGGATCTTCTCCGTCCTTTCGCTCGGCTGGCGGAATTCCGACCGCGAGTGGCGGCACTTCACGCGGGCCTACCTGTTCCTCGCGGCGTTCGCCACGCCACTCGTGCTGTCGGTGCATTCCGTCGTGTCGTTCGACTTCGCCATGGCGCTCACGCCCGGCTGGCACGCGACGATCTTCCCGCCGTATTTCGTCGCCGGCGCGATCTTCTCGGGCATCGGTATGGTGTTCACGATCATCATTCCCATCCGGAAGTACTTCAAGCTCGAGCACATGGTGACGATCAACGATCTCGACGCGGCAGCGAAGCTGTGCCTCTTCACGTCGATGGTCGTGGGTCTCGCCTACATCACGGAGTTCCAGGTCGCCTGGATGTCGGGCAACGCGGTGGAGCAGGAGTACTTCTGGAACCGGGTGTTCGGCCAGTGGTGGTGGGCCGCGTGGATCATGTTGATCTGCAACATGGTGTTGCCGCTCTCGCTCTTTTCGCAGAAGCTGCGGCGCAACACGAGCTGGCTCTTCATCCTGTCCATCTTCATCAACATCGGGATGTGGTTCGAGCGGTTCGTCATCGTCATTCCGTCGCTCTCGCACGAATTCGAGCCGTGGCAGTGGGGCGGCTACCATCCCACGTGGGTCGACTACGCCATCCTGCTCGGCTCCTTCGGCTGGTTCTTCATGTGGTTCCTGCTCTTCATCCGGCAGCTCCCGGTGATGGCCATCTCCGAGGTGAAGGAGATCATCCCGCCCAAGTTGCGTCACGCCGCGGTGGGTCATCATCACCTGACCCACGGCGAGGTCGCCGAGCCGCGCGTCACGGGCACCATACGTCCGGCCGGAGGAACACACTGATGCAGGGCGTGCTCGGAGCATTCGCCGAGATCGACGCGACCGTCGAGGCGATTCAGGACCTTCGCAAGAAGAATTTCGGCGACATCACGGTGTACACCCCCACACCGCGCCATGAGCTCGAGGACGCGCTCGACGCCCCCAAGAGCGGCGTGCGCCGGTTCACGCTGATCGGTGGATTGCTCGGTGTCACCTTCGGGTACTGGGTGGCGATCTGGATCTCCGACTACTGGCCGCTCGTCGTCGGCGGCAAGCCCATTGCGAGCTGGGTTCCCTACACGATCATCGGGTTCGAGCTGATGGTGCTGTTCGGTTCACTGTCGACGGTGTTCGGCATGTTCGCGCTGTCACGCATTCCCCGGCTCACGATGACGGTCGGCTACGACCCGCGGTTCAGTCATGGCGATTACGGGATCTGGGTTGTCGCGGGCGCGGACCGGGTCGCCGAGGCGACGGACGTGCTGCGTCGGCACGGCGCGGTGGAGGTGCGGAATGAACGGTAAGCTCGCTCGCGCCGCGCGACGCGCCGTGCTGCTGTCGGTCGTGTTTTCGCTCGGTGCCTGCTCGTGGTTCACCGATTTCAAGCAGCAGCCGAAGATGGATCCGTGGGAATCGACGAACGACTCGATCCCGATGCGCGGCAATCCGCAGAACTCCGTGTCGGTGTACGGCAGTGCAGCTCCCGGGTACGCGGTGTCACGGGTCGCGTTGCCCGGCGTGCTGGATTCGATGGCCGGGCTCGTGAATCCGGCGCCCGCCGATGCCCGCTCGCTGCACAACGGGCGGATGTACTACCAGATCAACTGCGCCGTTTGTCATGGCGAAGCGGGGAAGGGCGACGGCCCGATCATGGCGACGAAGGTGATCTATCCCCCACCGCTCGTCGGTGCGTCTGCGGAATCGCGAAGCGACGGATACCTCTGGGCAATCATGCGGAACGGTCGTGGCGCGATGCCGGCGTACAATCGCATCGAGGAACTCGATCGGTGGGACGTCGTCAACTACGTGCGTGGCCTGCAGGGACGTCATCAGGTCGTCACCGGACCGGTCGGCATGCCGGGTGAGACCGGCGACAAGGTGCCGGGTTACTCGCAGATGGGTCCGACGCGTCCGTCGCCGTACTGGCTCCGCGCGGGCGCGCAGGCCGGTCCGTCTCGGGGCGGCGCTCCCTCCGCGGGCGCGCCAGTGCCGCCGGCCGCCGTTGCACCGGCCGACAGCGTCCGCCGCATCGTACCTGACCGCGCCGCACCCTCAGCGCCCCCAATTCAGACGCCGAACGCCGGAGGAGCGCGATGAGCGCGCATTCCGCACCACTCCCAACGCGTGCCGAGCTCGTGGCGGCGTACAGCAAGCCGCTTCCGAAGACGCTCACCACCGCCTGTATCGTCTTTGCCGCGATCGGTGTGCTGGCCTTCGTGGTGGGCTTGTTCCTCGCGCCCGATCGTGCGTGGCGCGCGTACCACTTCAACTGGCTCTACTTCACGGTGCTCTCGTCGGCGGGCGTGATGTTCGTCGCCGTGCAACGCATCACCACGGCTCGGTGGTCGCGCCCGATCATCCGGTTCATGGAAGGGTATGTCGCCTTCCTGCCGCTGGCGCTCGTGCTGCTCATCATCAGCGTGCTGCTCGGCAAGGGTCACATCTTCCCGTGGACGCACGAAGTGCCTCCCGTCCCCGAGAAGGTGACGTGGTTCAATGCGGGCTTCCTGACGACCCGCGTGCTGCTGTCGTTCGCCGTCATCACCGCGCTCTCGTTGTGGTACATCTACACGTCGGTCCGTCTGGACGTGGGTCTGCTGCCCGAGGCAGGGGCGGCGTGGGCCAGGGGCCTTCGGTCTCGCATGCGCGCCGGGTTCGGCGAAGAGCGGCGCGAGCTGCACAGCACACATTCACTGCAGGGCAAGCTGGCCGTCTTCCTGGCGCTGGCGTTCGGGTACGGGTGGTCCGTGCTCGCGTTCGATCTGTCGATGGGGCTGTCGCTGCATTTTCAGAGCACGCTGTACGGCTGGTGGTTCTTCATGGGCGGGTGGCTCTGCTCACTCACCCTGTTCACGCTGCTGGTCATGGCGTGGCGACGGTTCCTGCATGCCGATTCGCTCATTCGGGAGAACCACTTCCACGATCTCGGCAAGCTGTGCTTCGCTTTCACTGCGTTCTGGGGATACCTCACCTTCTCGCAGTACCTGGTCATCTGGTACGGCAATCTCGGAGAGGAAACGCACTGGGCTCGCCTCCGCCTCATCGCGCCGTGGACGCATCTCACGGTGTCCGCCGTGATCCTCGTGTTCTTCGCGCCGTTCTTCGGGTTGCTCTCGCGCGCGGCAAAGGTATTCCACCCCACGCTCGCACTGTTCACGACCATCAGCCTCGTCGGCATGTGGCTCGTGCGCTATCTCGAGGTGTATCCGTCGATGTACGGCGAGGTGGCGCACACGCCATTCGGGCTGTGGGAGATCGCCATCGCGCTCGGCTATATCGGCGCGTGGGGGCTGTGCTACATCGCGTTCATGAACGCATTTCCTCGCATGCGGGTCACGTTGATGACCTCTCCATATCGCGATGAAGTGCAGGTGCCGGTGAACCCTGACACCATGGAACCGCTTCCCGCGCACGAGTAGCGCGACGCGCCGTTGTGATCAGGTAGACGGCACCCCGGAGCGTATCTCGGGGTGCCTTCACTGTTCACGGGCGACCGTTCACGGGCGACTGTTCACGGTTCACGGTCTCCGCCTTCTCCCTTCTCCCGAGCATCATTAGCTTGTGAGCACCAGCACGGTCCGGGGCGTTAGCTCAGTTGGGAGAGCGCCTGCTTTGCAAGCAGGAGGTCATCGGTTCGATCCCGATACGCTCCACTCGGATGTCGATTCTGCGCCCCAGGTCTCCGCGCGTCATCCCGGACGATCGCTCGGCGATCCCGGCGCCGGTGTGACGGCCGACTGATCGCGCTCGCCCGTCCGGATGCGATACACACGCTCCACCGGCAGCACGAACACCTTGCCGTCGCCCACCTCGCCAGTGTGCGCACTCGCGAGAATCGCCGCCACCGTGACGTCCACGAACGACTCCGACACGCCGATCTCCAGTCGCACCTTCTCGTGCAGCTCGACTTTCACGGTCATGCCGCGATAGGTCTCGACCTGCTCCGTTTCCCCGCCGTGCCCCATGACGCGGCTCACCGTCAGGCCACGCACGTCCACACGGTAGAGCCGCTCGAGCACGTCGTTGAGCTTGTCGGGTCGAATGATCGCGACGATGAGCTTCATGCGGCGCCCTGTGTGCCCCGCGTCGTCAGCACAGGAGGCGCGTCGCCGTCGCGAAACACCAGGACCGCGCCCTCGCCGTCGAAGTACGCTTCCTCGCCGTGCTGCGTGATGTCCATGCCCAATCCTTCGGCCCGGCTCGACGCACGCAGCGGGACAACCAGCGCGGTCGCCTTCAGGATCAGATACGTCACAGGGGCGCAGTAGGCGATCGTCGCCAGGACGCCGATTGCCTGCAGCCCGACCTGGGCGGGGCGACCGTGCAACAGGCCATTCGTGCCGCCCCACTGCGCGCTGGCGAACACACCGGTCAGGAGCGCGCCCGTGAGGCCGCCCACCCCGTGTCCGGCGAGCACATCCAGCGAATCATCCAACCGGGTGCGGGCGCGCCACACGATGGCGAAATAGCTGGGCACCGCACCGATCGCTCCCATCGCCAGCGCGGACCTCGGCGACACGAACCCCGCCGCCGGCGTGATCACGACCAGCCCGATCACGACGGCCGTCGCCGCACCCACGGCCGTGGCGCGACCCGTCCGTGCTGCGTCGAGCGCCATCCACACGACCAGTGCGGACATCGGCGCGAGGAGCGTGTTGGTAAACGCGAGCACCGCGGCGCCGTTGGCGGCGAGCGCGCTGCCGGCATTGAAGCCGAACCAGCCGAAATACAGCAGGCTGGTGCCGAGCAGGACGAACGGCACGTTGTGCGGCAGCATCGCCTGCCGGGCGTAGTCCTTCCGCCCGCCGACGAGCAGTGCCGCAATGGGCGCCGCGACGCCGGCGTTGATGTGAACCACCGTGCCGCCGGCAAAATCGAGCACGCCGAGCTGGCTGAGCCAGCCGCCGCCCCACACCCAGTGCGCGACGGGCGCGTACACCAGGAGAGACCACGCGGCAATGAAGGTGAGATACGCACCGAACCGCATGCGCTCCACCACGGCACCCGCAATCAGCACGGCGGTGACCAGAGCGAATGTGCCCTGATATGCCATGAAGAGGAGGTGCGGAATTGTGCCGCGCGCCTCCAGGCCGACGTTCTGCAGGGCGACGTGCTGCAGCCCGCCGATCCACCGCGCCGTGCCGCCGAATGCGAGCGAATATCCCACGAGCGCCCAGAGGACGCCGACGACGCCAATCGCGCCAACGCACATCATCATCGTGTTCAGCGCGTTCTTCGACCGTACCAGGCCGCCGTAGAAGAAGCCCGCGGCCGGCACCATCATCAGCACGAGCGCCGTGCACACGAGCATCCACGCCGTATCCGCGGCGATGATCGTCGCGACTCCCACTCGGTCATCCCTCCGCGGTTGGACTCAGGAGTAGCGCACTTTGGCCACGGCCAGCGCGACGTTGAGCGCCACCATGCCGCAATTGGTCGCGACGATGGGCCAGTCGCCGATCATCGCGCCATAGAGAATCCAGAGGGAGCCTGCCGCCACGAGCAGGGCGATGCCCATGAGCGACAGGTCGCGCGTCTGCCGCGTGCGCCACGCGCGCATGACCTGCGGCAGGAACGCCACGACAGTGATGACGCCCGCCAGGTAGCCGAGCGTTTCGATCACGCGCGCGCTCCCGCCGCCAGACGTCGGCCATCGCGGATCGTCAACCAGTCCGTGCGAACGCGATCCCATTCTTGGATCAGTACGCCGTGATGCTCGAACAGCGCCCGGACCTTCGGTCGGTCGTATCCGAGAATGTCCTCCAGCACGGGGATCAGGACGCTCAGCGCGTCGTCGCTCATCACCGTGCGTCGCGCGATGCTCGCAATGTGCCGCGCTTCGGACGCGGCGATCGTGAGGCCGTCGCAGCGGTTGACGTGCAGCATCACATGAATGTCGGAGCTGCCGTCTCCGACGTACACCACCCGCTCGCCCGGCATGCCCAGCGACTCGCGCAGCTGATTCACCGCGGCAACCTTGCCGTACCCGGCTGGTACGCGGAGAATGGACGTGATCTCGCCCGTCGTCTGGTCGTAGACGAATCGCGTGCCGATGATTCGCTCGCGAGGCACGATGCCCTCGAGCGCGGAATGCACCACGTCTTCCGGTGCCGCCGATACGACGTAGAAATCGAACCGGTGCCCCTCGATGCCCCGTTCCAGGCAAGACGTGAGCAGCGCGATGTTCCGCTTGAGCCGGATCCGCTTCCCCACCGCGACCAGGTCTGCCTGCCGCACGCGCCGAAACTCCGGATCATGCAGCAGCAGGTACGACAGCTCGGCACCGGACTGCACGAGGTTCTGATGAGACAGACCCGCGACTTTATCGGCGAACGTGGTGATGCCGAGCATCTCGCTCAACACATGACCGGAATCGTTGAAGCTGAGCGTCTGGTCGAAGTCGCTCACGAGCAGAAAATGCTTGCGTGTCATGCGTGTACTCCATTCCTGACAATGCGCGGCGGCCGGCTCATCCGGCCCCGTTCCCCTCGCCACCTGCATCGCGCGACGCGGGTCGGTCGCGCCAATGAAGGTACACCGTAAGCTTGTGAACCGTCAACGCTTGCGTGTCACAATTGCACAAAAAGCGGTACAGATTGGGCAAACAAGTACAACAGTTGAGCACATTTCCACCAATTTCGTGCTTATTTTGCAACATTCACGTAAACTTTTAGTTCTGAACCGTCGCCGACAACGTCCCGGTCCACACCCGCGTCGCGAACCGATTTCACCGCGACGGCGTTCCGTTCGGCGTGACGTGCGCATCTCCCAGCTCCCCACTCACCGCCTCATGATGAACGACGTACCCGCCGTCGGATCTCCCGCGCCGGACTTCACGCTCCCGTCCACGTCCGGGCAGGCCGTCACGCTCTCCGGGTTGCGCGGCCAGAACGTCCTGCTCGCCTTTTTCCCGCTCGCGTTCACGAGCACTTGCACCGAAGAACTTTGCGACATGCGCGACGACTGGAGTGAGTTCGCCCGCGCGAACACGGTCGTCCTGCCGATCAGCGTGGACTCGACACCCACGCTCGGCGAGTTCAGGAGCAAGTTCTCCCTGACCGCCGACCTCCTCAGCGACTTCAAGCGGGACATCTCGCGTCGGTACGGCGTGTTGATCGAAGACCGATTCTTCTCGACGCGCGCCTACTTCCTCATCGACCGGGATGGCATCATCCGGTGGGAGCACGTCGAGGCGAATCCATCGCACAAGCGCACGAACGCGGAGTTGTTGGAGCAGGTGCGCGCCCTCGCCTGACACGGAAGGCTGACGAATCATTCCGTCGGTCATCTTGTCCAATCGGACATTTCGTCCTATACTGGCTCGTCTTCCACCACGAGCCGCTATCTGACTGCCTCATCGTCGCCGCATGGTGCGCCCGGAATGCTGCCGGACGCGGCCATCGAATCCACGCGAATGCTTACGAGTGCGCGGGAAGATCCCCCGTTGCTGTCCGCGCTCGCGCAGATCGCGGCGGCGCTCGCCACGGGTGACGCGCCTACGGAAGTACTGGGTGGCGTGCTCGCTCGCGTCGCCGACACGGTCGCTGCGTCCAGCGTCTCGCTCTGGCTGATGGACGAAATGGAGCTGCGATGCAAGTCGCGGGTGGGCACACCGCCGCCCGCCGCCTCCGTCGTTCGTGCGCGTGTCGCCCAACGATCGCGAGACGCGGGGGACATCGTCGTCGTGCGGCTCGACGCGGCGCACCATCCGCTGGGTGCCCTCGTCCTCACGCCCACGACGGCGCTCTCGCCCGGCGAGCGAACATTTCTCGCGACGGTGGCCGATATCCTCGCCCCCGTACTGCGCCAGGCGGCGTACGCGCACCGGCTCGAGAGCGAAGTCATCGAACGCACACGCCAGATCGATCGCGAGCGTCGCGTCACCGAACGCATCATCGACTCCTTGCCCGTCGGACTCTACGTCATCGACCGCGAGTACCGCATCTCGGTGTGGAATCGCAAGCGCGAGACGGGCATGCAGGGCGTGTCACGTGAGGAGGCGATCGGGCGCACGATCTTCGAGATCCTGCATCGCCAGCCGGCGACGGTGTTGCGCCGCGAGTTCGACGAGGTGTTCGCCACCGGCCGGCTGCAGACCTTCCAGATGGAGTCCACGGCGTCGGGCGAGCTCCGCACCTACCGCCTGTCGAAGATCCCCATGCGTCTCGACGACGGCCCGGTGACCCATGTCATCACCATCGGCGAGGACGTCACCGAATGGCGCTCCGCCAACGACCGCTTCGCGCAGGCCGAAAAGCTCGCCGCCATCGGCACCCTCGCTGCCGGCGTGATGCACGAGATCAATAATCCGCTCGCGACGATCGCCGCCTGTGCCGAATCGCTTGAACAAAGAATAGACGAGGGAGCCTTTGAACAATCTGTGGCCGCGGTCGACTTTTCGGAATATCTCGGCTTGATCAAAAGCGAGGCATTTCGGTGCAAAGCGATAACTACGGGCCTGCTCGATTTCAGCCGCGTTCGGACAGGCGAGCG
>JBDSSY010000219.1:0-7951 GCA_039928585.1 Gemmatimonadaceae bacterium
TCGAGGAGAAGCACGGCGGAGATGCGGCCAGAGGGAGCGGTACGGACGATGGGGGAGCCGGCGGTATTGAGCCCGGCCGCTCCCGCCGCCGCGATGAGCAAGCCACTCAGTAGCGCGGCGTCGCGCAGGGGTCCGGAGCCGATCCCGCTGAGGTCGGCGCTCACATGCGCGAGGGTCTCGAATTCAGTCACGGGGCGGGCGACGTGCTCCGAAGGACACGTGATCTGGGCGACGAGCGAGTGTGCGGCGGCTGATCATGCGTGAGCCCTTCCCTGAAGCGAGGACCGGGCCAGTCCACCTCGCCACGGGACAGCGAACCGGTCAGAACATCGACATCGCGAGGAACGACCGCAGGGAGTCATTCGTGCTGCGCAGCCGGGCGGACAGCAGTCGCGTCACCGCCCACAGCACCTTGTACGCCAGCTCGCGATTCAGGTCGAGCAGGATCTCGAACTCGGCGCGGGAGATGGTAAGCGCGGTCGTGCCGCCATTGGAGATCGCGTGGGTCGATCGTTCACTCCGGTCGAATACGGCCATTTCCCCGAACACGGCGCCCGACTTCAGGATGGCCAACGCCTCCTCACCGCTGCCGGGCACGTCGCGGCTGATGCGCACCTCGCCATCGGTGATGAGATATAAACGGTTGCCCGCCTCTCCCTCGCGAAAGATGTACGTGCCGCTCACGAACGTCTCCTCGTGACACACGCCGGCCACCTCGGCCAGCTCGGCCTCGTCGAGATCCTTGAACAACGGCACCTTCTTGAGCAGAGTGGCGGCACCGGTCGGCATCGAGCGAGTGGCTGGAGGAAGGCGTGCGGTGCGGCAAGGTAGGGAGGGTGAGATAGGGGGGCAAGGCGGCGGCGTGCACCGTGCGACTGCGTGATGGTCCACCGTCGTGCACGATGCGACCGCGTGATGCTGCGCCGTTCTGCACGCTGCGACTGTGCGAGGGTGCGGTTATGATTCGGCGTGATGACACCGCGCCGGGCGATCGGCACCCTTCCCAACCTGCTGTCGTGTTCCCGGCTGGTACTGGCCGCAGGCTTCGTCGCCGCGGGCGCAACGGAAGCGCGCGTGGGACTGATCGGCGTGGCTGCCGCCACCGACTTTCTGGACGGATGGGTCGCCCGCCGTGTGCGCGCGACCTCGCGCTGGGGTGCGTTGCTCGATCCGATCGCGGACCGCGTCTTCGTCCTCACGGCGGTAGGCACGCTCCTCATCACGGGAGCGCTGAGCACGAGCGAGTATTTCGTGCTGCTCCTGCGCGACATCGCCACCGCGGTGGGCTTCGTGGTCGCGCGCAGCATTCCGCGACTGCGGCCCGTGGAGTTCAAGGCGCGATTCCTCGGCAAGATCGTCACGGTGCTGCAACTGCTGACGCTGGCCGCGGTGCTGATCCTTCCGCGGTGGGCACCGCTCCTCATCGCGTGCGTCGGGGTCGCGTCGCTGCTCTCGGTGGCCGATTACACCGTCGCACTCTGGCGCGCCCGTCGCGCGTGAGACATCGCATCTTCGTCCTGGTGATGGCCGTGTGCGTCGCGGGATTTCCAGGGCACGCGACCGCACAACGACTCGTCACGCGCGCGTCCCCCGAGCTTCGGAGCGATGTCATCCTGGGTGATCGAGCGGCGGTACACCTCGGGGCTGGCGTCGAGGTTCCGCTCGGTATCTACGTGCGGCTTGGACTCATCGGCGCCGCCGGCCGACGCGTGGGAAGCGATGCCTCGCGGCCCGCGGGCCGCTCGCGCGCGAGCGGCCGCGTGGACATCCTGGCCCGTTTCCTCCTCGATCCCTTTCGCCAGACGACGTACGGGCTCTCGCTAGGTGGTGGACTGGGCCTCCGCGTCGAGTCGGGTGAGCGCGTCCGTCCTGTGCTGCTGGTGGCCGTTGACCTCGAGGGCCGACGGTCCAGGCATGGTCTGGTCCCCGCACTTCAGGCAGGGCTGGGCGACGGCGTCCGGCTGGGCATCGTGCTGCGACGCGGGCCACCGGGCGCGCGGTAGCGCGCGTCGTCGAAGAGCGGACACACGCCACCGAGGGTCATAACGGAAACGCCCCCGGAAACCGGGGGCGTGTCGTGTACTGCTTCGCGTGCGAGAAGTCAGGCGGCCGATGCCGAATCCGCTTCCGAACGCGTCTTGGGCGGTTGCGCGAAGCGCAGGCCCAGGGTCTTCAGGTCGCCGATCTGCGTCTCGCTCAGCTCGGGGAACCGGTCGGTCAGGTACGTGATCGTCTCGGCGAACCACTCTTCGACGTGTGATGCATCGGCGCCGACGACGCCACAACGCATGATGTGCTGGAACAGTTCATCGCGCGCCTGCTCGAACGGGGACGGCTCCGCGGAACCTGCATATCGACGCGTCGCTGTATTCTTCTGCGGCTTGGCCATGTATTGGGATAAGGTGTGAAAGAGTACTCGATGAATATAACCTGCTGGGGTACGCTCCCCCAGTTGTTCTTGTCAAGAATCAGTCCTGAAGCTGCGCCGCCCCGATGAACTCCAGGAGGAGGTTCACGAGTTCCTGCGGCGCTTCCTCCGGCACCAGCCGACCTGCCGACGGGAGACGCACCAACCTGCTGCCGGGTATCGTGTCGCTCAGCCGCTGCGGAAAATCCTGGGCAACCCAGGGATCCTTGTCTCCCCAGACGATGAGCGTGGGTTGGGGCAGCGCACCCAGCTCGATATCCTCCATGTCCTCGTCATCGATGGAGCGGGCGAGCAGCAGGAGATGATTGAGCCCCTCCGCGCCGACGTACGGGGCCAGGTAGCGCGCCACGAGCTTGTCCGGCATGGATGCTTCGTCCGCCACGCTTCGACGCAGCACCTCACCGAGGATCGGGGCGGCGCCGAGAATGCCACGCGACGAGCGAAGAGCAAAGCGGGCGGTGTTGCGCTGGAGGCTGTTCACATCGCCGGCAGGCACCTCGTCGAGCGCGATGGGATTGAGCAGCATCAGTCGCTCGACACGCTCCGGCCGGCTCGCCGCGAGCCGAAGCGCCACGGCGCCACCAAGATCGAGCCCAACGACCGTCGCCTTGGGGAGGCGCAAGGCGGTGAGGGCGCGATCGATCAGCTCGGCCTGCGAGGCGATCCCGAAATCGGCGTCGAACGGACGGTCCGATTCCCCATGACCGAACAGGTCGATGGCGAACGCCGTACGGTTGGCCAGGGCAATCTCCGGTGCGATATCGCGCCAGACGAAGCTCGACGTCCCGAAGCCGTGCAGCAGGACGATGGGCGCGCCGCCATGGCCGTAGCGCTCGACGTGTATCGAGCCCGGCCCGACCGGGATGCGCAGCAGATCGGCGTCGATGGGAACCCTCCTCCTCGTGCAGGGGTAGTGCGGCAACGTGGCATGCCGACCGGCGATAATACTCGGCTGCGCCCGCGACGGGCAGGTCATGGGTGCCATTGCACCTCTCGCGCCGTCGCGTCCGGCTCCGTCACTCGGCCCGCTCGGTTGCTTGCGTGACGCCGGTTCGTCCCTAGTTTTCCCCGCGCCGGCGCGGGCGACTCGCGAGACCATCGCCGCCGCCCGTGCCGTCGTTTTCCCCGACCAGACGGCAGCATGTCGGACCAGACCTACGACGACGGGCGCGCCCGCAAGCTTGAAGACATGCTCCGCGCGCTCGCAGAACGAATCCGTGCGCTGGACGAGTCCGGAAATCTTCTCGGCAATCCCGCCGAGCTCACGCGGCTCGTGGGCGACGTGAAGAGCGAGCTGTTCCATTACGAAGTCCGCGCGACGTACGACACGCCGGAAGTGGCGGAGAGTCGCCGCATCGTCACCGACGCACTCAAGCAGGCGGAGCACGGAGATCAATGGCAAAGCAAGGGCGGGACACAGGACGGGGACGACGGCCCGGAGTGGTAGGAACGGCCAAGCGTGGCGGCCCCGGGCGCGGATTCTGGATCGCGCTCGGCGCGCTGGCGCTCGTCGGCATCACGGGGCTGAGCTGGATGGCCTCGAGACCGAAGGCCGTCGCCACGCGGCTCGATCCCAACCTCCCCGCCATCAGGTCGGAGGGCTACGTGATCGGCTCGGCGTCGGCACCGGTCGAGGTGATCGAGTTCGCCGATTTCGAGTGCCCCGCTTGCGGACAGTTCGCCACGCTCACCGAGCCGGATGTGCGCACGCGGCTCGTGAATACGGGGCAAGTGCGATTCCGCTTCATGGATTTCCCGCTCTCGATGCACAAGAACACCTGGGATGCCTCACTCGCCGCGGCATGCGCGAACGACCAGGGCAAGTTCTGGCAGATGCATGATGCACTGTTCGCCAACCAGGACCGCTGGAATGGGGAGGCGACCGGCCGGCCGCGTGGACCGATCGGCGAGCTGGCGAGAGGACTTGGCCTGGACATGACGAAGTACAACGGGTGCATGGATGCCGAGACGCACCGCGCCAAGGTGCAATCGCATCTTGCGCAAGGTGAGAAGCGCGGGGTGCAGTCCACACCGACGTTCGTGTTCAACGGACTCGTCGTGTCGAGCGCCATCCCGTACGATGCGTTCAAGAAGTACGTCGATGGTGCGCTGCAGGCAGCTCCCGCCCGTACCGATTCCGCCGCCGGTGCCAGCCGGTGAACAAGCGCATGCTGGCAGCGCTCGTGGCGCTCGCCGGTCTGTTCGTCGCGCTGTACCTCCTGCTGTACAAGCTCGGTTACATCGGTACGCTCGTGTGCTCCGTCGGATCGTGCGAGGTGGTGCAGACGTCGAAGTGGGCGACGCTCCTCGGATTCCCCGTCGCGACATGGGGCGTGGCGTACTATCTCGCGGTGCTCGCGGTGTCGCTCATCGGGCTCGGGTCCACCTTCGCCGACAGTATCGGACTCTCGCGGCTGCTCGCGGGGATGACGGCGACGGGTGTCCTGTTCTCACTCTGGCTCACGTATCTCGAGTTGTTCGTCATCGATGCGATCTGCCAGTGGTGTGTTGTCTCGGCCGTGCTCGCGACGCTGCTGTTCGTGATCGCCGTACTGGACCTGCGCGACGTGCGCGCGGTGCTGGACGACCGCATGGAGCATGCGATGGCGCAGCTCAGGGTGACTGGGTACGGGCAGGACGCTTTTCCAAGAAAAGAATGAATTCTTTCCAGAAGATTCCGGCGCGTGCACTCGTCGCTGCGGCGGCGAGCGTGGCGCTCACCGTGGGCGGCGCCGTGCTCTCCGCGCAACGCGCGCCAACGGTGGAACAGGCGCCGATCTCGATGGGAACGACCAAGGGCATCGGGTACGGTCGCCTTGTGCTCCGCAACGCCACCATCATCAGTGGCCGAGGCTCGCCCGGCACCAATCGCGCGATGCCGCCAGAGGGGCCGGTGGACATCGTGATCGAAGGCGGCCGGATCGCCGACATTCTGCTGGCAGATCCGGTGAACGTCGCGAGCGCGGGTGGCGAGTCGTTCCGCCCGACGGGCGACCGGGTGATCGACGTGAAGGGGATGTACGTGATCCCCGGCCTCGTGGAGATGCATGCCCACCTGCCGGGAGACCGTGGCGAGCTGGGGTCCCGCGGCCACGAGTACGCCTTCCGCCTCTACCTGGGACATGGCGTTACCGCCGTGCGCGACGCGGGCTCCGGGGCCGGCATGAAGTTCCTGGCGGAGCAGCGTCGACTGAGCTCGCTCAACCAGGTCGTCGCACCGCGTCTCGTGCTCTGCCAGCGGTGGCCGCTTCCGCTCCGCTCGTGGAAGGACGGGAACACCGCGGCCAAGGCACGCACGATGGTGCGAATGTTCAAGGAGATTGGCGCCGACTGCATCAAGATCAGCAAGAGCCCCGGCCAGTATCCCGACGTCCTCGAAGCGGCCGTGGACGAGGGGAAGAAGCTCGGGCTGCACACGATGGTCGATCTCAAGGTGTCCGAGTCCGACGCACGTGTGGCGTCCAATGCGGGAGTGCGCAGCATCGAGCATTTCTACGGGTTCCCCGAAGCCGGGCTCACCGGTACGCAGAGCTTTCCTCCCGACTACAACTATTGGGACGAGAGCGATCGCTTCCGGTGGGCCGGAAAGCTGTGGAAGGAGGGCGACCAGCATCCGGAGAAGATCGTCGAGCTGCTCGACCTGCTGGTGAAGAACGGCACGAACTGGAACCCCACGCTCGCCGCCTACGAAGACAACCGGGACCTGTTCCGCGGCCGCACGCTGCCGTTCCGGGAGACACTCTTCCATCCGAGCCAGGTCGACAAGCTCCCCGACTCCACCCAGCATGGGAGCTATCATCGCGACTGGAAGCTTTCAGATGAATTGAACTGGAGAGAGTTCTACCAGATCTGGTTCAAGTATCTCAAGCTGTTCCACGACAAGGGTGGCCTGCTCACCGCGGGCAGCGACGTCGGCGACGCCGGTGGCATCTTCTTGATTCGCGAACTGGAGCTGCTGCAGGAGGCGGGGCTCCGTCCGCTGGACATCATCAAGGCCGCCACGACCAACGCGTATCAGACGCTCGGATGGACGGACCACTGCGGCGTGCGCGTGGGCTGCATCGCCGACCTCGCCGTGGTGAACGGCAATCCGCTGGACAATTTCAAGGTCATGTACGGCCGTGGGTACGGCTACTACGGAATCCTGTCGAAGGCCGAGCGCGAATCGCGGGGCGGCGTGGCGTGGACGATCAAGGACGGCATCGTGTTCGACGCGCAGGCATTGCTGCGCGAAGCCGAGTGGTACGTGTTGCAGGAGCGGCAGCGCCTCCACCCGAAGCCAGCCGCGACGACGAGCGCTCGCTGAGCCTAGCAGCTGTCGTGGCGACGCGGCATGTTTTCGCGAGATGACTCCCGCTGCCACTCTGTGACCCCCGACATTGCCGCACGCCTGAACTCGGCGCTCGCCGAGCGCTATCGCATCGACCGTGAACTCGGCGCCGGCGGCATGGCCACCGTCTATCTCGCGCATGACCTCAAGCACGATCGCGATGTGGCCATCAAGGTGCTCAAGCCCGAACTTGGCGAGGTGCTCGGCGCCGAGCGATTCCTTGCCGAGATCAAGGTCACGGCGAACCTGCGACACCCCAACCTGCTGCCGCTCTTCGACTCAGGCGACGCAGACGGGTTGCTGTTCTACGTGATGCCCTACATCGAAGGGCAGACGCTGCGCGCGCGTATGCAGCTGGAACAGCAGCTGCCGGTGGACGACACGCTCCGCATCATCGCCCTGCTCGCGAGTGCGCTCGACTATGCGCACGCGCGTGGTGTGATCCATCGCGATCTCAAGCCGGAGAACATTCTCCTTCAGGCCGGCCAGCCGCTCATTGCGGACTTCGGCATCGCGCTTGCCGTCGCGCACGCCGGCGGGGATCGTATCACGCAGACGGGGATCTCATTGGGCACGCCGCACTACATGAGTCCCGAACAGGCGGCCGGCGATCGCGCGGTTGACGCACGCTCCGATCAGTATGCGCTTGGGGCCATCGCGTATGAGGCACTTACCGGCGAGCCACCACACACGGGCGCCACGGCGCAGGTGCTCATCGCGCGCCTGATGACCGAGGCACCCCGCAGCGTTCGCGGTGCGCGCCCATCGGTGAGCGCGAGCGTCGACGCGGCTGTGCTGCGCGCACTCTCAAAGGCGCCGGCAGATCGCTTCGCGAGCTGCGGTGATCTTTCTCGCGCACTCGCTGTCGATGCGCAGCACACCTCACCCGCTCTGGCCGCCCCCAGGCGTTCGCGCGCCCTTGCGGGCATGGCCGCAGGCGCCGTGATCTTCTTCGCGCTCGCGGCGCTGTTCGTCGTGTCGCGTCGTGATGGCAGGCTCACCGCCGCCACGACACCGGGTGCATCCATTGCTGTCCTGCCGTTCACGGACCTGAGCCCCGACCACACCAACGCCTTTCTCGGGGACGGAGTGGCCGAGACGCTCATCAATGCGTTGGTGAATGTGCCTGGCCTGTCGGTGGCGGCGCGCACGTCTGCGTTTTCGTTTCGCGACAAGGCCGGTGATGTCCGGGA
>JBDSSY010000220.1:0-20858 GCA_039928585.1 Gemmatimonadaceae bacterium
TCCGGCAGATGCAGTGCGCGATCGGCGGCGTGACGCAGTTCATCGAGCAACCCAGTTGACCCATGATGAGCGGCAGTCGAACTTCCCTCGCTCACCTCGTCAGGTACCCGACGCTCCGCATGCAGACTCTCGTCGATCTCTTTCATCAGCTTACCGACGTCCAGCATCTCGTCCAGGTGGGCGGATATGTGGGACTCACCGCGATCATCTTCGCTGAAACCGGGCTGCTGATCGGTTTCTTCCTGCCGGGCGACTCCCTGCTCGTCACGGCGGGACTGCTGTCGGCACAGCCACAGTTCGGTCTCAACCTCTGGTTACTGGGGTTGTTGCTGACGGTAGCGGCCATCGTTGGCAATTCTCTCGGGTACGCCATCGGCCGATATAGCGGCCCGCGGCTGTTCACGCGCGATGATTCGCTGCTGTTCAAGAAAAAACACCTGTTCCGCGCGCAGGCCTTCTACCAGAAGCATGGCGGCAAGACGCTCGTCATTGCGCGTTTCATGCCGATCGTGCGTACGTTCGTGCCCGTCGTGGCGGGCATGGCGCAGATGAATGTGCGCGCCTACACGGCCTATAACGTGCTGGGGGCGGTACTCTGGATCTGGTCGATGCTCTTCGTCGGCTACTTCCTCGGCCGCTTCATTCCCGGCGTTGATCAACATATCGAGAAGGTGATCCTCGTCGTGATCTTCGTGTCGCTCCTTCCGGGGATCATCTCATGGTGGCGAGAGCGCAATCGGCCCGCCGTCGATTCCCCCGTGCGACCCACGACTGACGCCTGACCCAGAACGGAGACCAACGATGCCGCACACGCTGCCCCCCCTGCCCTACGCGACGAATGCCCTCGAGCCGCACATCGATGCGCAGACGATGGAGACTCATCACGGCAAGCACCATAATGCGTACGTCACGAACCTGAATGCCGCGCTTGAGAAAGCGCCGGAACTCGCGGACAAGCCGATCGAGGAATTGCTCAAGAACCTGAGTGGGGTTCCGGAGTCCATCCGCTCGGCCGTGCGCAACAACGGTGGGGGACACTGGAATCATTCGCAATTCTGGAAGACGATGACGCCGAGTGGAGGAGGCGCGCCAACGGGGAAGCTCGCGGACGCGATCACCGCCGCGTTCGGCGACTTCGAGAAGTTCAAGGAGCAGTTCAACGCCGCTGGAGTCGGGCGGTTCGGATCGGGGTGGGTTTGGCTGGTGAAGGAGGGCGGCAAGCTGGCGATCACTAGCTCACCGAACCAGGACAATCCACTCATGGACGGAAAGTCCGCGCCGATTCTCGGCAACGATGTCTGGGAGCACGCGTACTACCTCAAGTATCAGAACCGCCGCCCCGACTATCTCAAGGCGTGGTGGAACACCGTGAACTGGGCCGAGGTCGCGAAGAGATTCGGGTGAACGGGGAGCTGTGAACCGTGAACTGAGAACCGTGAACCGTGGAAGCAAAGGCACACCAGACCGAGTCTGGTGTGTCTTTGCCGTTAACGGATCACGCTGAACAGTCCACGGTTCACGCGTCACGGTTCGCAGTTCGCACTGATTTTTTCAGGGCACCGGCTTCGGCTTCGGCTCGATCCGCAGGACCCACAACCCGCTGTTGAAGTCGTTGACGTAGGCCAGGCCATCCTTCGGGTTCACGACGACGCCCCAGGTCATGGCCGCGTTCGGGATCTTGCCCTTCGCGTCTGACGGCATGAACTCGCCGATCTCGCGGCCCTGGGCGCGAAGGTCGCCGCGGAGCTCGCCGCTCATGTCGAACGCCCGGAAGCCCGCGTTGTACGCACCCATGTAAAGCGTGTCGCCGAGCATCCAGACATTGTGCACGCCACCGTACTCCGGCTCGTACCACGCTACCGGCTTCGGATGCTCGATGTCCTTCACGTCCAGCACCTGGAGCCTGCCGTGCGCCCGCGAGAGGCCGCCCGAGAAGAGCGTCTGCGCCGCGTCGTTGCCGAACACCTCGTCGGCGATGACGAGGTAATCGCGGTACCGCCACGCGGTGTGCGTGCCGCGGATGAACCCCTTCCCTCCTTCTTTCTCGACATCACGATACAGGTGATCGAGATCGTACTTGTACTGCGACACGACTTTCGGATTGGACGGCGAGCCGCCCTTGATGCCGTTACCGACGTCCAGGATGACGACGCCATCATTCCACCACGAGCCGTAGAGCAGTCCGTCCTGCACGTCGATGTCGTGCAGCATGCGGCCGGCGTCGGAACGCGGCGTCTTCCACGTGGACACCTGCTTTGGACGGGCCGGATCGTTGATATCGATGACGTGCACCGCGCCGGTGCCGTCGTTCGTGAGGTAGACGTGCGTTCCGTGCTTCGGCTGGGTATGAATGAAGGCGGAATGCACGCCCGACGTAACGCCGTCGGTGAACTCGCTGATCGCCTTCGGGTGCAGTGGGTCGCGCGTATCCGCGATGACGATGCCGTTTTTCCGGTCGGCCGCACCTTCCCGAGTGATGACCATATAGTTGCCGTCGGGCGTCGTCATGATGTCGTTGATCGACCGCGCATTCACGACGATCGAGTCGACGATGACCGGGCTGTTCGGGTTGGAGATGTCGATGGCGTAGACCCGATCGCCGCCCATGATCGTGCCGAGGTAGGCGACCTTTCCATTGGGATGCAGCCAGACCTCCGACGTCGCGAAGGTGTTGCGAAGCACCTTGCCGACGACCGTGACGGGCCGCCGCACGTCGCGATCGGTCGCCGTGACGGTTGCGTCGGCGGCATGTCGTCCCACGCTCGCGGAGACCTGATACACGCCCGGTTCGTACGCGACGAACCCGCCGTCGGAATCGAGCAGGCCCTTGCCAGGAGCGAACGACCAACTCGGGGAGATCCCCGCGATCTCGCGACCGGCGGCATCGCGTATGACGGTGCGAAAGCGCACCACGTCGCCCGTGCGCACCGACGCGGTCGCCGGCATCACCTGCACGCTCGCGACGGTCGCTGACACCACCTCCACCGGCACGCGCGTCGAGACGCCACCTACGGATGCGCTGACGACGGCGCGACCCGGCGCGATCGCCTCCACGCCGCCATCCACCGCCACGCGGACGACAGACGGCGCGGAGCTGGCCCATTGCACGCGATCCGCCCGTCGATCGCCGGCATTGGAGTACACGGTCGATGTAAGGCGCGCACGCTGGCCAGGCAACATTCGAGCAGGCCGCGGTGTGACGTCGATGCGCGCGGCTGCCGCGGGCACCATCGCGACCTCGAATCGCTCGATGACCGGCTTGGCTCCGCTCACCAGCGCGATCGCCGTCACGGGAATCGTGCCGATCGCGCCGGATTTCACGAGCCCGGTGGAGTCGACGCTGCCCTCGAAATGTCCTCCAGCGCTGACGAACATGATCCGTGCGTTCGCAACCGGCGATCCGGATGCATCGAGAAGTTGTGCGCGAAGGCGGAGCGAATCGCCCGCGACGACCGTGCGGACGGCTGGGGTGATGACGAGGCGACCGGCAGGCTGGGTGATCTGCGCGCCCGCGAAGGAGAACGCACCGAAGAGTGGAACGCAGGCGAAGTGCAGGCGAAAGCGCACGAGTCTAGCTCCTGAGAGTGGGATGTCCGCCGGAAGCTTCAGGGAGGTCGGGAGCGATGTCAACTGCGCGCGCCGCCGCGAGGCCGGGCAGCGATGTAATAGGGCGTACGCGTACATTCCGGATACGCTTGGTCCCGTCACGCCGCGGGATGCGGCGCCGCAATCACTCCGCTCGGCCGAGCGACGAACCCGTTACCGACTCATGAGAACGCCTACACTCGCCTGGTGCCGGTGTTCGTACCGGCCAGCGCTCACGCTGCTGCTGTTCGCAGTTGCCTGCCGAACGGCGTCGCAGACGCCGGCCGCCGTCGCGACCGTTCGCGCCGACACTGCACCGTCACCTCCGCCGCTGCGATGGCTCGACGTCATGGGCGAGTACGGCCCCGACTCCGCGGTGAGGATCGTGCTCGAGCGTGGCGGAAGGCTCTGGTTGCATACCGCGTCGAGCGAGGTGCCGCTTGTGGAGCAGTCCGACGGCGCGTTCGCTTCCGAAGGTACGACGGCACGCCGGATGGTGTTGCGGCGTGGATCCGCCGGGTTCGTCGAAGTGATGGACGGCGACGGGGCGCCACTCGCGCGCCGGCAGGTCGGACCCGAGTCGGGCAACCAGCTTGTCATCACGCCGGTGCGCTCCATCGCCACGCTCCGCACGGAGGCACTCGCCGCTCGGCCACCCGTGGAGCGCGGACCGTTCCTGCCGATGGACCTGGTGGAGCTCACGACGCTCGACACCACGATCAAGCTCGAGATCCGCTATGCGACGCGCAACAACCTGTTCGGCACGCCATTCTACTCACAGGCGCGTGCCTTCCTCCAGCGGCCCGCAGCCGAGGCGCTGATGCGTGTGAGTGCCGCGCTACGGCCGCGCGGATATGGGTTGCTCGTGCACGACGGCTACCGGCCGTGGTCGGTGACGAAGATGTTCTGGGACGCGTCGCCAGAGGACAAGCGCATCTTCGTCGCGAACCCCGCCCTCGGGTCGAAGCACAACCGCGGCGCGGCGGTGGACCTCACGCTCTACGACGTTGCGACCGGCGCGGCGGTGGACATGGTGAGCACCTACGACGAGACGTCGTCGCGCGCCTACCCGGATTATCCCGGCGGGACGGCACGGCAGCGCTGGCACCGCGCGCTCCTGCGCCGCGCGATGGAAGCAGAGCGATTCACGGTGTACGAGACTGAATGGTGGCACTACGATTTCGCCGACTGGCGACGGTACCCGATCGGCAATGTTGCGTTCGAGGATCTCGGGAAGTAGACCGTGAGTGAATGGTGCGCTGCCAGGCGGGCGGAATCCACGTGATGCGTGTCCTGTTTGGCGTTGACCGTGCCGCGTTCTACTGCGTGTCCGCCGTGCATCGCGCAACGGTCAACGGGAAACACGTAACGTGGATCCCCGTTGTTTGCGCTGGGAGGTCGCCCTCTCCCTCCTACTCTCGTGCGCGAAAGAACGTGATGCCGTATGCGCGTACACCGCTGACCGTCCCGGTGCCGGTGGGAACGAATGTCAATGTCGTCGGGTCCGAGTCCGGGGCTGGTCGGCCGCGAAACGCGTCGTGCTCCCAGTGATCGAGCGTGCCGAGAGATGCTTTCTCGAACCGGGCGCGCAGCGCACCGTTGACGAGACTGACCTCGATGGTGCCATACGCCGAGTCCGTGTACGTTCCCGCGTACCGTTCGATGGACAGCGATGGGCGAGTTCCGGTGGCGCGCGCCGGCGCGGCAGGGCCGGTGCTTCGGCGCGCCGCGAGCAGCGCGCGGAGCTCGCCACTCCAATCGCGAGGCGGGTTGGCGCCGTACAGGTCGAATACCTGATACATGAGTGCGTGCCGAAGCTCGGCGTGATCCAGGTTGGCGAGCACGAACACGCCAACACGCCGCTCGGGCAGCAGCCCGATGATGGCGCTCATGCCGTCGATACTCCCGGTGTGCATCCATACGGTCTGCCCATGATAGTCCTGCACGAACCAGCCGAGCGCATAACTGAAGAAGTGCGGTTGCGCGAGCTCGAGCGCCGGGTATTGACCGCTCGGCACCCGCATCTGCGGCGCGACGATCTCCCGGAAAGTGGCGGGCGTGATGAGGCGCTGCGTACCGACGCGGCCGCTGTCGAGCATGAAGCGCATCCAGCGGGACATGTCGGACACGCTCGACCACACCGAGCCGGCTGGCGCCACCGCGTCGGTGCTGCGAATGGAGACCACACGCACCGTGTCGCGCACATCATCGTGTGGCACCGCGACGTCCGGCTTGCCCACGATATCCGAGACCAGGGGCTCCGTCTCGCGCATGCCGAGCGGAGCGAAGAGCCGTGTACGGAGAAAGGTCTCCCATGGCATGCCGGAGCGCCGCTCCACGAGCAACCCGCCGATGGAGTACACCACGTTCTGATAATTCCAGGTCGAGCGGAAAGAGCTGGTCGGCCGCACGTAACGCAATTGCCGCGTCATCTGCGCGATGGTGTACTGATTCTCGCGGATCGTCCAGAACAGGTCGGTGCCGGGCAGTCCGGTGCGATGCGTCAGCAAGTCGCGGATGGTGAGCTCTCGCGTGACGTACGGATCGTACAGTCGCAGCTCCGGCAGGTACTCGATCACCCTGTCATCCCATCGCAGCTTGCCCTCGTCCACTAGCATCGCCAGCGCGGCCGACGTCATTGCCTTCGTGGTGGAGCCGATGGCGAAGCGGGTATGCTCGGTGGCGCGGGCAGGCTTACCCACCTCCGAGACCCCATAGCCCTTCGCGAACACGAGCGAGTCGCCGCTGACGACCGATATGGCGAGGCCCGGTACGCGCCAGTCGCGTGCAGCGCGCTCCACGTAGCGGTCGAAGGCCGCCCAGTCCGGCGCGCGGCGCTGGGCGGCGGCGGGGGTCGCGAGAACCAGCACGGCGATGGCGGCGCGCTTCAGCATGGAGCGGTCAGCGATGAGCATCAACATGTGCGTGCCTGCTGCTGGGTGTGTACGGGCGTGCAGCGTTCGAGGATTGGCTCCAAGGATCCAAGTGAGGCGTCTCCCGTTCAGCGTTGCCCGTTCGGCGTTTCACTGGTGTGAAGGCGAAACGGATAACGCCACACGGGAAACGCTGCACATGTGATTCCGGCAATCTTCAATCGAAGTCTGTCAGGTCACCGACCAGATCGACGTCAGTACCCGCTGAAAGTTCCCGCCGAGAATCCCTTCGATCTGCGCGTCACTGTACTTTCGACGGATGAGGCCTTCCGTGAGATCGAACATGCGCCTGGGGTGGTCGATTCCCTCGATGTCGATCTTCTCGCGGAAGCCGTAGCTCCCTTTGTAGCCGGCGCGGAGCTGCTTGTTCGCCTCGGGCGTCATGTCGTCGTAGCCGTCGAGGTCGATGTCACTGCCCACGCCGAGATACTCCGGGCCCACCAGCTTGGCCACGTGATCGAAGTGGTCCAGCGCGTGCTCGATCGTCGTCGGCTCGCGGTCGCGCACGAACATCCGCACACCAGTGATTCCCATCACGCCGCCGGACTTCGCCATCGCACGGATCGCTTCGTCGGTCTTGTCCCGCGGGTGTCCCGGCACGAGAGTCCGGCAATTGGAATGCGTGATCAGGACGGGTCGCTTCGAGGCCTCGAAGGCATCAAGCGTGGTGCGATCGCCGCAGTGCGACACGTCGACCGCCATCCCCACCGTGTTCATGCGCTCGACGATCGCCAGCCCGAAATCGCTCAGCCCGTCGTCGCGGCGCTCGGTGGCGCCGTTTCCGATCAGGTTCCGGCCATTGTAGGTGAGCTGCGAGACGCGCTGGCCCTGTCCGTGGAAGAAGTTCACGTCATCAGGGCGCCGGAAGTGAACGGAGTTCTGGAGGCCGAGCAGGACGCCGACCTTGCGCGAGCGTTTCGCCCGCTCGAAGTCCGCGGCGCTGTCCACCCGCATGAGCCGCTCGTCATTTCCAGCGATGAACCCGTTCCATCCGGCGAACCACACGAGCGCAGTCTGATACGGATCGAGTCCTCCGAGTCCTATCGCCGGATGAAACACGGAGATCCCAGAGTCCACGAATTTCTGGTAATGGGCGTCGGTGAAGCTCTCCGCATTCACGGTCCACTTCGCCTGCAGCGGAAAGTCGAGCGTAAATGGCGCGAGCATGTCCACCACCGTCGCGCGTTGCATCAGCGCGATGGTGCGCGCGGAGTAGTCCGGCGCATCGGAGAAGAGCCGGTAGCGTCCGCGATTGATCATTGCGGCGGCAACCGACGGGATGCCTGCCAGTAGCGCGCAGGCGCCGGCACCACGCGTCAGCATCGTGCGGCGGGATATGGAGTCAGTCATGAGACGGCCTCGTGCATCGGTTGAGCATCCAGGTTGCGGGAACGGGCTGCCGGACGCCAAGTGGAGCGTTTCCTGTTATCCGCTGTCCGTTTGGCGTTCAACAGCGACAACGCAGTGGAACGCCGAACAGGCAACGCCGAACGGGAAACGCGCCACCTGGATTCCCTCTACGCGTCATCGATGCCGGTCATCGGAGCTCAGGGCGTCCTGCTGGCTGTCGTCGCTGGCGGCCGGCGACGGAAGGTGGCCGGCCCGGCTAGATCGATCTGTACTTCGTCCACCGTGGCGGTCGGGCCCAAACGGAACTGTACGAGAATCGGCCCGAGCACCGGCGTGCCGAATCGGGTGCGAAACGTGTCGAAGTGCCAATGCTCGAGTGTGCCGCTCCAGTTGGGCCCGAATGACAGCATCAGCTTTCCTGCCGAGTCGCGCACAGTGACGTCGCCAAGCAGGCTGTCGCTATAGACACCGGCGTACTTGTCCAGCGCAAGCGAGGGCTTGGTGTTCAGCACGCGAGTGGCCTCCAACTTCTTCAAAGCCTCTCGGCCCCGCACCCTCGCCGCCTCCGCGCGCGCGAACGCCTTGGCGCTCCAGTCCTCCGGCGTCACGCCCAGGTGCAGGTCGAACGCGCGGTTCATCAGCGTCGTCGGCATTCCCGAGCCGTTCATGTTGGTGAGGATGACGATCCCGACTCGCTCCTCGGGGATCATGCCGACCAGCGCCGTCATGCCGTCCACGTTACCGCCGTGCTGCACCACGAGTTTTCCACGGTAGTCCTGGAGAAACCAGCCCAGCCCATAGGCCTGAAGATGGGTGTACGGATTGCCAACGCGGGCACCGGTGTCGATCGGCACGATCGTGTGCGGCGTGTGCATCTCGTCGATCATCTTCTCGCTGATCAGCCGCTTCCCGCCGATGGTGCCTCGGGCGAGTTGGAGACGCACCCACTGCGCCATGTCGAGCGCGGTGGAGTTGATGGAGCCGGCCGGGCCCGCATTGTCGATGTTTCGCCAATCCACCGCCTTGACCACCCCGTCCACCTCGGCATGCGGAGTGGCGAGGTTTTGCCCGCCCGCGATCTGGCGAATGGAGGTGGTGCTCGACGTCATGCCCAGTGGCATGAGCAGGCGGTCGCGCACGAAGTCATCCCACGTCGTATTCGCCGTGTGGGCGACAATCTGACCCGCCGTGATGTACATGATGTTCTGGTAGCCGAACTGCGAGCGGAAGCTCCACGTCGGCTGAAGGAAGCGCACGCGGCGCACGATCTCGTCGCGGTCGTAGCCCGAGCCGTACCATACCATCTCTCCACGCGCGAGTCCGCTGCGATGGCTGAGAAGGTCGCGCACCGTCAGCTCGCGCGATGCATACGGATCGGCGAGCTGGAATCCGGGAAAGTAGAGCGAGGCGCGCCCGTCCAGCGAAAGTTTCTTCTCATCGGCGAGCATCGCGACCGCCGCCGCGGTGAACGCCTTCGATGACGAGCCGATGGCGAACACTGTACGTTCGTCGACCGGCTGGCTGGCGCCCACCTGCCGGACGCCGTACCCCTTCGCGAAGATCACCGTGTCGTTGCGCACGATGGCGATGGCGGTGCCGGGCACCTTCCACGTGGTCAGCGCCTGATTGACGTAGGCGTCCCACCCGGGATACGGCTCGCGCGAGGCGGATTGCTGCGCGTGCATCCGTGGCGCGGCGCCGGCGAGCGCGACGCCTGACGCGAAGGCGAAAATGGTGGCGGCGCGGCGCGCGCTTGGCGGAGTGAGTCGCGGCGAGCGCGTCGAGGGCAGGCAAGGGATCATGAAAGGTTTCCAAAGGAAGGGAATCGAGAAGCAAGCGGTGGACGCGGTGGTCCTCGCATCGATGGGTCAGCCCCCTCCGGCGATCGTCGGGTTGTTGATGCGCTCGACGTCCGGCAGCGGGAAGCACGTTTGCGTTCCGTAGACACCCCCATTCGGGTAGGCCGTCCCCGCTGCGGGCGTGAACGCGAGGCCGTACCGTCGCATGTCGCCGAGCCGGTGCCCTTCCAGGAAGAGCTCGCGACGCCGCTCCTCGATGATCTGCGCGATGAGGTCAGCCGTGGTGGCTCCCGCCGGCAGTGTGTACGCCGGCACGCCCGCCGTGCGCGCACGCGCACGGTTGATCGCTGCCGCCGCCTCGGCCTGGTTGCCCGTTGTCGCGGCATGCTCGGCGATTATGAGCTGTGCTTCGGCGTAGCTCGCAATGCGGATGGGCGACGTCACGGCGGCGTGCTTCGCCGGGATGAACAACCGTGAACCGGTAGCCGTGCCGCTGCGGTTGAGGTCCGTCACCACGACGCGCGGATCCTGTGTCGTGCCACCCGGCACGAGCACATTGCGGAACGAGGGGTCGACCGTGCTGAACGCGCTCTGTGAGATCGTGATGAAGACCGTATTCTGCCGGCGCGTATTGACCGCGTCTGGAGAGGTGTTGACGACGAACGTCGCTGGAATCAGCGCCGCATCCGCGGCCGCAGCCGCCAAGTTGGAGCCGCCCCCCACGTCGAGCAGGGCGCGCGCGCGACCCAATCGCGCAAGGTTGAGCGTCGTCGAGTCATTCGCCGTCGTCGCAGAGGCGATCGACTTCGTGAATCGAGTCACGGCTTCGGCGAACAGCAGGGGTGGCTGGATCTCCGGTCCGAGATTGATCGCGGCGCTGCACATCCCCTCTCCCAGCAAGATCAGGCTGTAGCCCGCATACGCGTACGCCTGCCCGATCAGCCGCGCGCGTTTCGGCACCTCGGTATCAGTCCACCCCTCGAGCTTCGCCGCCGCCGTGTCCGCCGTGGCGCGTGCCACGGAAAGCGGTGTGTAGATGCCCGGTTGCTGGCTGGAACTCGGCGTGGGCGACGAACAGTTGTTGGTACCGTAGGTGGCGTTGGTGTTCACGCGACGCGCGTCATAATCGAAGTTCACCGTCTGCGAGATGGCGACGCTGACCTCGTCGGCGAAGAGGCCGCTACCGACTACATACCGGTTGAACGCACACTCGAAGTCGCCGATCGCGCCATTCACGAGCAGCGGCGCGTTCGCCGGCCTGTAGAGCGTTTCCACCGAGAGCGCGCCCGGGTTCTCCTGCTTGAGGCTCGTGATCTCGCTGCACGCGGTGGACAGCACCGAGAGCGCAGTCGCCGCGAGCGCGATGCGTCGCTGGGCGAGTGAGTAGATCATGTGGGTTCGCATGGCTCAGAAGCTCAGGTTGACGGTCGCCAGCAGGCGGGTGAGCGGAGGCACGAGCCCCTGATTGCCGATCGCAGAGGACGTCGCGACGTTGTTGGTGTTGCCCTCAGGATCAAGGCCCTTGAAGTTCGTCCAGGTTTTGAGCTCTCGGCCGGCGACGGTGATGGATGCGGCCGAGAAGCCGCGGACATACCGTGTGGGAAGCGTGACGGTGGCCGACAGCTCGCGCAGCTTCGCGAACGATCCGTCTTCGTAGTACTGGTCGGTGATTCCAAGCCCCGCTGCGCTGCCGACGTGCTCGGCCAGGTACACCGGGTCGTACTCGAGCGGGTAGAAGTTGGAGCGGCACAGGTTCGCGCCTACCACTCCCTGGCAGCGCACGACGTCGTTCGTGTTGACCGCACGATGCCCACGCTTGAAGTCCACCAGCCCATACAGCCGCAGGTTCTTGCCGATATGGAATGTGTTGCCCAACGACCCTGTGGTGCGTGGGGTCGGCGTGCCGATGTACTGGAACGGCGCCGTTGCGCACGCCACCGGCGCGGCGCCGGCGGCGCCCTCGCACAATATGTTGATGGGCAGATTCGTCACCGGATCGCGGTCGGCTGAAACGACGCGCCGCGTGAAGATGCCACCGATTGGACGGCCGACGACGTTGCTCTGCCCCGCGCTCAGCACGACGCCGCCAATTCCGCCGAGATCCTTGATCTCGTCCCGGTTGGTGGCGAGGTTGCCGACGATCTCCCACGAGAAGCCCGGACGCGTGATCGCCTGCAGTGTGGCCAACAGCTCCACGCCAGAGTTGTCCACTCGGCCGAGGTTGGCGAACTGGTTGCCGGCAAAGCCGCTGGAGGGAGCGATCGGTTGACTGATGATGACGTCCTGCGTTCGCTTGCCGAACCAGGTGAAGTCCAGCCCGAGCCGATCGAACAGCTGAGCGTCGAAGCCGAGTTCCGTTTCCTTGCCGCGCTCCGGCTTGAGGTCCGGGTTGCCGATGGTATTCGGGGTGATGGCGCTGGTTCCGCCGGGGCCTTGCGCTGGGGAGTAGGTGCGCAGCGCGCTGAACGTCGCGGGCTGCCGCCCCGACTCACCATACGCGG
The DNA here is from genome assembly GCA_039928585.1 of Gemmatimonadaceae bacterium. Classification (GTDB taxonomy): domain Bacteria; phylum Gemmatimonadota; class Gemmatimonadetes; order Gemmatimonadales; family Gemmatimonadaceae; genus AG11. The sequence continues at coordinate 12,169 of JBDSSY010000220.1, forward strand.
CGCGGAGCTTGAGGCTGTTGACGTAGCTGTTCGCGCGCCAGAACGACTCCTCGTTCACGACCCACGCCGCACTCAACTTCGGGTAGGTGATCCACTTGAAGTCCTCACCGAAGGCGCTGTTGTTGTCCACTCGCAGTGCGGCGGTGAGAAAGAACCGCTCACGCCACCCGAACTGCTGCTGTCCATACGCGCCGATCGTGGTGTTGATGATCTGCGTCTGCGTCGCCTGGGCCGGACTCGACACGGCACTCACCGTCTCCACGCCCAGGCCGGGGAACCCGGTGCCGCCGAGGAAACTCGAGTTGAGTTCCGTTCGGTAGAATTGTCCGCCAATCGAAGATGTGGAGCGCAGAGCGCGGCTGACGTCGAACTTGAATGAGCCCGCATAGTCTGCCGACGCGATGGTGTTGCGGCGCAGGGTCTGACCGATGCTGCCGGCGCCAGCGACGGGGCCGATGAACGCGACGAGATCCGGCGTCGCGAATCGCTCGATGGCACGGCTGTCGTCACTCGTGAGATCGATGCCTGCCACGAGGCGCTGGCTGAACCACGCGGCCGGACGATGGTTGAGGGTGGTGCTCCCCGTGAAGCGATGCACGCCCTGCGCGTTGTCGTACAGGGTCTGAGGCACCTCCGGAGGAAACGGGAAGTGTCCCCGCGCCGCGGGGAACACCAGGGGGTGGCCGGCCACGGCGCCCAATAGCGCGGAGACGCCGACGTCGGCACCGAGGTGGCTTGAGAGGTTGACGTAGTTCAGGCTCGTGCCGAAGTCCACGGTCTCACTCGGCGCCACGCTGAGGTTCGTGTGGAAGGTGAACTGCCGTAGCGAGTTGTTCGGCTCTACGCCGAGATCGTTCTGGTAGGAACCGGACGCATAGTAGCGCACGATGTCGCGACCGCCCGAGAGCGCGCCGGTGTACTGCCGCGTCTGTCCCGTCCGGAACAACGGTGTGCCGCGTGCTTTTTCCTCCTGGACTCCATTCCATGCCACGATCTCGCCGGTCGTGGTATTTCGCGCGTAGTTCGTCTCGACGCGGCCGGCCGCATCCCGGAACCAGATCAGGCCGTCCTGCACCTGCAGCTTGACCGCGGGCTTCGCGGTGGTGGCGCCTTTCTTCGTGATGATCTGGATCACGCCGTTGGCCGCCTCGGTGCCGTAGATCGTGGCGGCGGCCGGGCCCTTGATGATCTCTATGCTCTCGATGTCTTCGGGGTTGATGTCGTTCAGGCGTCCCGACACGTTCGAGGCCTGCCCTCCCAGGCGGCCAGCCGGCGCGACCGGCCCGGCCGTCGTCGCGTTGTTGACCCGCACCCCGTCCACGTACAGCAGCGGCGAGTTGTCCAGCCCGATGCTGCTGCGACCGCGGATCTGGATGCTCGGACCTGCGCCGAGACGGCCGGTGCCCGGCGCGATGATGACACCCGGCGCCCGAGCGCCGATGAGACTACTCAAGCTCTGCGAGGCAGACTTCTGCGTGGCTTCGACGGCGTTGATCGTCGTCACCGCATTGCCGATCGAACGTCGAACTTCGCCGCCCGCGGTGCCGGTCACCACCACTTCGTCCAGCGATGTCGCGGACGCCGTCAGCTCGACCGTCGCGTTCGTTGCGCCAGCGCTCGCCACGACGATGGGTTGACGAACGGACGCGAAGCCAAGCCGCCGCACACTCAGCGTGCGACTGCCGCTCGGCACGCCGAGGATGCGAAAGCGTCCATCATCGGTCGTCACCGCGCCGAGGCGCGTACCGTCCACCTGAATGGTGGCGCCGCCGAGTGGCCGGTTACTGCGCGCCTCGGTCACCTGCCCCGTCACCGTCGCGACCGCCTGTTGCGCGAATTCGGGTAGCGCGAGCGCATTGCTCGCCGGAACGAACAGCGCGAGCAACGCAGCTGCCGCAGACGCCGCAATCCGGGCCACCCTTGGCGCAGCCCGATACAGAATTTTTCGCATTGGTAGCTCCTTGTAGTGAATCACTTCGGGGTGCCCGTCTCCTGCCATGCGTGGCCGCGGACGATCCGTCCGGGCTTCGCGCCCGTATGCCGGCCGTCGCGGATCACCTGTGTTCCGTTCACGAAGACGTCGCGGACGCCGGTCGACAGCTGGTGCGGCTTCTCATAGGTGGAATTTTCCTGAATCGTCGCCGGGTCGAATACCGCGACGTCGGCGTACATGCCTGGGCGCAGCAGTCCCCGGTCTCCGATGAGCAGCCGCTCGGCAACCGCGCCGGTCATCTTCCGCACGGCATCCTCGAGGGAGATGATGCGCTCCTCGCGCACATACTTGCCGAGGATCCGTGTGTAGGTGCCATAGGCGCGCGGATGCGTCATCCCTCGTGCGCTGTCAGGGTCCTGACCGCTCGCGTCGGTGCCGATCTTGATCCACGGTTGCTTGAGCGCCAGCCGCACGTTGTCCTCGTTCATGAGGAAGAAGATCGTGCCGATGCCGCCCGGCTCGGTGAGTACGAGATCCATCAGCGTCTCGAGCCAATCCTTGCCGGTTGCAGCCGCCACTTCCGACAGCCGCTTCCCCGACCAGCGCTGGTTCTGCGGCGCGCGGAGGGTGGTGAGTAGCACGCCCTGCGGCGTCCCTTGCTCGCAGAGACTCTCCCAGTAGCTCGTGGGGCGCGCGAACTCTTCCCGGATCTGCGCCCGGATCGCCGGGTCCGCGAGACGCTGCTTCAGCTGCCCATCCGCGTCGAAGCGCGGTGGGAAACAGGCGGCGAGCCCGGTGCCTCCTGCGGTGTACGGGTAGACGTTAGCCTGCACGTCGAGACCCGCCGCGCGCGCCGAGTCGATCTTGGCGATCATCGCCGGCATTTTGGGCCAGTTGGCCGTGCCCGCCGCCTTCAGATGATAGATCTCGACCGGGACGCCGCCTTCCCGGCCGATGCGCAACGCCTCGTCCATCGCGTCGAGCACCTTGTCCGCTTCCGAGCGCAGATGGGTGATGTACAGCCCACCGTATGGCGCCATCGCCTTGACGATCTCGATCAGCTCGTCCGTGCTCGCATAGTTGCCGGGCGGGTAGATGAGGGCCGTGCCAAGTCCGAATGCACCATCTTCCATGGCGCGGCGCATCGCACCGCGCATGGAATCGAGCGCCGCAGGGCTTGCCGCACCCATCCGCAGCCCCATGCCGTACTCGCGCAGCGTGCTGGCGCCGACGAACGAACCGAAATTCGGCGACGTGCCGTTCGCCTGCATCGCTCGCAGCCACGCATCGAAGCCTCGCGGCCCAATGAACCGACGCGCTGCAGCGTTGTCGGGCCGGTCGCCTGCGCGACCGCCGATCGTGAGTTCACTGATGGGCGCGGCGGTGTATGCTTCGCCCATGATCTCGGTCGTGACGCCCTGGGTCAGCTTGCTCACGCTGCGTCCGTCCCCGCTCAGAAAGCCGCCGCCGCCGCTCTGGATGTCGATGAACCCCGGCGCAACAACCATCCCTGACGCATCGATACGCCGGCCCGCCGGGTGGTTGGCCAGCGAGCCCCGGCGCCCTACCGCGGCGATGCGATCGCCACGAATCGCGACGTCGCCGTAGAACCACGGATTGCCGGATCCGTCGACGATGCGCCCGTTCGTGATCACGATGTCGTATGCAACCGGCGCATCGGTCGCACGCGGCTCCGCACCAGCGGGCATGCCGCGCGTGCCCGCGCAGGCGCTCGCCGCCGCGAGGACGCCAGCCGTCACGAGTGCGCGAATGCCGCGCGTCGCGTGCGCGCTCATGCGACCACCGCCATGGCGGGCTGCGCGGACAGGACTTCGGTGCGCACGGTGAGTGCGTCGAGAAAGTCGTGGTCCACGGTCACGCCCAGACCGGGCCGGTCGTGCGGCACCTGCACCATCCCCTCGTCGTCCATCGTCCACTCCGGTGTGACGATGTCGCGGTGCCAGTAGCGCGCGCTCGGGCTCAGGTCACCCGGCAGCGAAAAGTTCGAGAGCGATGCGAGCGCGACGTTGTAGGCGCGGCCGATGCCGCTCTCGAGCATGCCGCCGCACCAGACGGGGATCTTCGCGCCGGCACAGAGGTCGTGGATGGCCTTCGACGCGGCGAACCCACCGACGCGGCCCGGCTTGATGTTCACGATCCGTCCGCTCCCCAGTGCGATCATGTCTTCGGCGCGATCCACGCTCGTGATGGATTCGTCGAGACAGATCGGCGTCTTTAACCGCCGCTGGAGCGCGGCGTGGCGCACGAGATCGTCGTCGCCGAGCGGCTGCTCGAGCATGATCAGCCCGAACTCGTCGAGACGTAGGAGATGCTCGGCGTCGGCAAGGGTGTATGCGGAGTTGGCGTCGGCCATCAGCCCGATGCCGGCGCCAAGTGCGTGCCGCGCAGCACTCACGTACTCGACATCCTGTCCGGGTCGAATCTTCACCTTGATCTTGCGGTATCCGGCGGTGACCGCGGCTTGCGCGCGCGCGACGAGGGCAGCCGGATCGCTCTGGAGGCCGAGCGAGATACCGGTCGGTACGCGATCCCGCGTGCCCCCGAGGAGCGACGAGAGCGATACGCCGGCCGATTCAGCCGCCAAACCCCAGCAGCCCATCTCGAGCGCGGCCTTCGCCATGTTATGACCGCGGATATGCTCGTTGAGCAGTAGATGCACCTGCTCCGGACCCGCGAGTTCGCGGCCGAGCACACGCGGCGCAAGCCACTCGCGGATTGCGAGCCAGGCAGTGTCGATCGTCTCCGGGCTGTAGTTGGGTTGATGAAAGGCCACGCACTCCGACATGACGCTGGCGCCGTCTCGGCTGGTGAGTTCGAGCAGCGCGATGCGTCGCTCCTGCACGAGCCCGGACCAGATGCGAAACGGCTCCTTGAGCGAAAGGCGAATTTCGCGGAGTGTGATGCGGTCGACGCAAAGCGTGGGCATGTCAGCTCGCCTGAAGCGTGTAGAAGGAGCGGGAGTTGAGCGAATCGCGCTGCAGGCCGGTGACGACGTAGCCGGCACCGAGCGCCCAGAGGAAATGCTCTCGCAGCGCATGGTGCCAGGCGACGGCGGCCGCAGGAGACCGCGCGATGAGCTGACGAAAGTCGGTCGGCACCTCGATCCGCAGCGCGACCGACTCGCGACCGCCACGCCGCAGCACGTCGTCGCCCGGCCAGGGCGCAGGTGTGAGCACCGGAACGGCGCCATATTCGGCCGCCGTCACGCCATTGATCACGCGCTCCGGTTGCGCAGTGGGACACGAGACGAGGAGCCGGTCGGTCGCGAGGCCATTATGCAGCGGGCTCTGGGTGATGCCGTACATGTCGGGCATGTAGCGCACGACACGCGCACCCAGCAGGTTGAGATTGAGGTGGGCGTTCTTCGCGATGAGCGGATCGAACGTCCAGCACATCGTCGCGATGCCTCGACTCGCGAGCAGCCGGCGCTGGTGTTCCTTGAGCAGGCGGCCGACGCCAAGGTTCCGTGCCGCCTCCCTGACGCCGAGCAGATGCGACCAGTGTGTCGGCATGCCGTCGATAGTCCCTGCGAGGCCGAATACGAATCCGCAGAGCTCACCCTCAGGCGTGAAGGCGCCGAGACACACTCCTCCAACGTAGGTCGCGACCTGCAGCATCGATGCGGGGACGCGCTCGAACTCTTCCCCCCAGACCTCGCACTGCAGCGCGACGCACGCGTGGTACTCGGCGTGCGAGGCGATCTCTCGCACCTCGAGGCTGGACATCCCGACCGCACCGCCGGAAGGCACGAAGCTGTCGGGCGCGTTCTGGGGAGCGGCAGCCATCGGCGGATTCGGGAGCGAGGCAACATCACGCGATTCTGTGACGAGGGCGAACATATGTCCGCTTGCGGTATACCACAATGGTCTACCGGCGAGACGGGGTGCGACGGTGGCTGGCTTGCCGTGACCTAGGGGTCCGTCTATGCTTCCGACCAATGGCCCTTCACGCTCGTCGCCCCCCGTCGTCCGCTCCGAGCCGTCCCATCGCCACCGATCTCGCCGACGAGTCGCTACGACCGGGCAACGTGTCGCGCGCCTATCAGGAGCTCCGGCGCATCATCGTGTGGGGGCAGCTGGCGCCAGGCTCGCGGATTTCGGAGCGCACCGTGGCCGAGCGGCTGAAGCTGAGCCGCACGCCGGTACGGAGCGCGCTGCATCGTCTCGAGCAGGAGGGGTTTGTTGCGTCACAGGGAATCGGACGCGAACGCCGCCTGATCATCGCGCCGCTCACAATGCACGATGGGCAGGAAGTGTTCACGATCGTGGGCCACCTCGAGGGGTTGGCGGCACGCACCGCGGCCGACCTCCCGGCGACGCGCCGCAAGGCCCTGGTGCTGCAGCTTCGCGCCGCCAACGAGGCCTTGGCCACGCAGTCCCGAAAGAAGGGGAGCGCGACCCGCTTCTTCGAGCTCGACATCGAATTCCATCGGCTGTACGTCGAGGATGTCGTTGGTCCGCGCCTGCTCACCCTTCATCGCGCGATCAAGCCGCAGAGCGAGCGCTACATGCGGCTCTACGTCAGCGTGCTGCTCGACCAGATCCCCACCTCGGTGCGCGAACACGAGCGGATCGCGGCGAGCATATCGCGAGGTGACCCGGACGCGGCGCAGGAGGCGGTGGAAACCAACTGGCGCAACGCCGCCGAGCGACTGACGCACATCATTGCCGCGCACGGCGAACGCGGAAGCTGGAGTTCATGAGCCCGTGCGGCCAACGCCGACGTGTCGGGGTCCTGGGTCATACTGAGGGAATCCACGTGGCGCGTTTCCCGTCGACCGTTCCGCGTTCCGCGTTTTACGGCGTTGCGTGCGCTGGATGCCTGCAAGAAGGTTGACGACCGGACCCAGCGCGAAAGTTCGGGTGAGGACAAACGGAAAGCACGTGACGCGTTGCCCGTGCGACGTTGCCAGTGACGCGCCGGACGCCGTGAAACGCCAAACGGTCCACGGTTAACGGGAAACGCGACACGTGGATCCCCTCAGACCGTGCGCGTAGCCAGGTTGCCGCCGTTCACGAGCGAGCGCCGGTGTGCAAACGCTTCTTCCAGACGAGGTACGCGGGCACACCCGCAAGCACCACCGCAAGCCCGACCATCGCGCGACCCGGCTGCGTGAACAGGGTATTGAGCACGATCGCCGCGGAGGCGGCCACGAAGAGCACAGGGGTGACGGGATAACCCGGCACCCGGAAGGGACGCGGCATGTCCGGCGCCCGGCGCCGATAGACGAAGATGCTCAGTGCACCCAGCCCGTAGAAGATCCACCCGGAGAAGACGACGTAGGTCAGCAATTGTTCGAAGGTGCCTGTCGCGGCGAGCAGCGCCGACCACACTGAACCCGCGATGATGGCGAATGCCGGTGTCCGGAATCGAGGATGCACCTCGGCCAGCTTCCGGAAGAACACGCCGTCGCGCGACATCGCGTAGTAGAGTCGGGGAGATGTGAGTGTGAGCCCGTTGGCGGCGCTGAACATCGACACGAGGATCACCGCGGCAATCAGCTTGCCCGCTGCAGGCCCGAATAGCGCTGTTACCGAATCTGCCGCAACGCGCTTGCTTGCCTGTACGCCGTCGGGTCCGAGGGCCGCCAGGTACGCGAGGTTCGCCAAGAGGTAGATGCCGATGAGGACGGCCGTGCCGGCGATGATCGCGCGCGGGAAGGTCCGTTGCGCATCGCGCGCCTCGCCCGCCGAGAAGGTGACGTATTGCCATCCCTCGTACGCCCAGAGCACGCCGATCATCGCCAGGCCCACTCCGGTGAGAAGGCCAGGCGTGAACGAGGCGGGCCACACGGGCACGTCGTTCGCGAGCCCACCGCCCTTCCACAAGAGCGCCGCACTCATCACGAGAATCGCGACGGTCTTCACGCCGGTGCTCCAGTTCTGCACGCTCGAGCCCTGCCGCGTACCGCGCACGTTCACGGCGGCGATCACGATGATCAGGAGCACGGCGATGAGCTTCGACATCGCGGGCGTCACGGTCATGAACTGACCGAGGTAGCCCGTGAAGGCCACGGCCAGCGTGGCCACCGAGCCGCTGCTAATGACAAAGAAGGTCGTCCAGCCATACAGGAAGGCGGGCAGCGGACCGAATGAATCTCGGATGTAGACGTACAGGCCGCCAGCATCGGGATTCGCCGCTCCGAGCTCACCGTAGGTCAGCGCGCCGAGCAGCGACAGCACGCCGGCCACGAGCCACACCAGCAGTGCGGTGCCGACGTCGCCGTTCGATTGCGCCAGAACGGTGGCGGGGACGATGAAGATCCCCGAGCCGATGACGGTACCGATCACGATCAGGAAGAGATCGGTGAAGCCGAGAGTACGGTCGAGGGTACGGGCGGCTTGAGAGTGATCCATCATCGCTCACAGGTGAAGGTTCGATTCCGGGAGGGGGAATCCACGTTCGGCGTTACCCGTTGGGCGTTAACCGTTCGGCGTGTTGGTCGGGAGCCTGAACACGATGGAAGGAAAGGGAATCCAAGTGTGGCGTGTCCCGTTTGGCGTATTTCCGTTCGGCGTATGCGACTGGGCAATGTCGTTCGCAAATGCGGCAAATCGAGGCCGGGTGAATGCTTCAGGTGATGCTCGCCATTCGTCCGGCGGCATGGTGATCAGATGCAAGATCATCGGAAGCTGCGGGTGTGGCGACAGGCGCACGACCTCGCGGTCAAAATTCGGCGTGCCTGCCGGAGTTTTCCACGCACCGGATACGGTTCGCTGCAGACACAGATTACTCG
>JBDSSY010000221.1:0-10523 GCA_039928585.1 Gemmatimonadaceae bacterium
GCCCGCGCGCCGCCACCGAGGCTTTGATGGCCAGCACCGCCCGCATCGACGAGCTCAAAAAGAAATTCGACGAGAATCCGCGGCGGTACTTCGCTCCGCTCGCCAACGAGTTCCGAAAAGCTGGCGAGATCGAGCAGGCGATCATGATCTGCGAGGAGTTCCTCCCGCAGCAGCCCGGCCACATGAGCGGGCACATCGTATACGGACAGGCGCTGTTCGAAGCGTCGCGCTTCGAGGATTCGCGCACCGTCTTCGAGACGGCGCTCACCCTCGACCCGGAAAACCTCATCGCCTTGCGCCACCTCGGCGACATCGCGCGGGGACAGGGCGATGCCGATTCGGCGCGCCGCTGGTACGATCGCGTGCTCGAGGCCGATCCGCGCAACGAGGAGATTCAGGCGCTCATCGCCTCGATCGATTCGGATCGCGCGAGCGGCGGATCGGCTGATGGTTCGGAAGAGACGACGCACGTGGCGACCAACGAAGAATCCACGTCCCCCTCGTCGTGGGACGCTCCCCTGTCGATGCCGCCGCCGCTCCCGACCACCGACGTCCTCGATTCGACCTCTGCGTTCGCCCCGCCGATCACGCACCACGTGGCCGCAAGCCCGGAGGGCGTCGTGCCCGCAGCCGAGGGGGGACGGGCCGAGGGACTGGAATCGGTGGAGTTCTCTCCCCTCAGTGGTCCGGTCGATCATGCGCGCGATCTCGGCAGCAGCCTGGAGCCTGGGGAATTCACGCGTCCGTCGTCGGACATCGAACCGCTGGCGGGTCTCGAAGAGACGAGTGTGGGGTCGTTCGAGCGCAATACGCCGGACGGCGGACCCGATCTCATCATGCTCGACACGTCGGAGCCGACGCCGAGCCTCCACACTTCCGACGTGAGCCAGTCGCAGGTGAGCGCCGCGCCCGAATTCGAGCGCGCGGACGATCCGCATCAGGCTGCGCGCGGCATGATCGCACCGCCCCCAGCCGAACACGGTTGGGATGCGCCTCTGGACCTGCCGATCGAGCTGCCCGCCGTGGCCGACGAGGCGCTCCGCATACCGCCCGAGCTTCCGCCCTCGGTCATCGCCGCCGAAGCAGCGCTGATGGAGTTCGGCGACCCGCTGCCCGACCCCGACCCCGAGCCTGCGCCGGTGCCCGCTCCCGTGCCCGAGGCGCCGGCGGAAGCGCATTCCTCCGATGGCACCTCGCCTGCCGACGCCCCTTTCGTCACCGAGACGATGGCCGAGCTGCTCCTGAAGCAGGGTCTGCGCGATCAGGCGCTCGGAGTGTATCGGCAACTGCTGTCGGCCAAGCCAGGCGACGAGCGACTGGCCGCGCGCGTCGCGGAGCTGCAACCGGCGAATTCGGAACCGGCAGGACAATCGATTCGGGACTTTCTCGCTCGCTTCGCCACACTGCGACCCGCAGAACGCACCGCTGCTGCGGCGCCGCCCTCGGATGACGACTTCGCACCGTCGACGCCCGAGATTGCGTGGGAGCTGACGCCCGAGTCCGAGCGTGCCGCTGAACGCGCACCTGATGCTGGCACTGCACCAGAAGAAGCGTTGGAGATATGGGTGGAGTCTTCACCCTCCACGGAGCCCGCCTCGCGCTCCGAAGAGAATGTCACGCTTCCGCCGGCGCGGCCCACTCCAACGTCGGTCATGTCCACCGGCATCGAGCGAGGCGCCGTAACCCAGGCTGGCGGCGGATCCATCGACGCGCTGTTCGGGACGCGCGCCGCGGGAACGTCGGAAGACTCGGCTGCATCGGCACTCGCGCAGGCGTTCGGTGGCGGACTGGAGTCATCCCCGGTCATCAGCGGACGTCCAGCGCGGGCGGCCGCGGGTGAGCTATCGCTGGACAGCGTCTTTCGCGGTGGCGCTCCTCGTCCGCCGCGCGCGTCGCAGAATTTTTCCTTCGACGAGTTCTTCGCGCCGGATTCGAGCGCGAGGGATCAGTCGCCCGGCAAGCCAACCCCGTCGACGCCGATCCCGACGATGCCCGCGACGAGTGATCCGACTGCAGCCACCGAGCCCGCGGAGCGGAACGCCGACGACATCGACCAATTCAACTCGTGGCTGCAGGGGCTCAAGCCGAAGTGAGGATCGCCGTCCTGAACGGACCGAACCTCAACCTGCTTGGCAGCCGCGAGCCCGCCATCTACGGTCGGACGACACTCGCCGAAGTGGACGCGAGATTGTCGGACGTGGCGCGAGAGCTCGGAGTCGACATCGAGTGCATGCAACACAACGGTGAGGGTGCCCTCGTCGACATGGTGCATGCGCTCCGTGGGCGCGCGCACGGGGTCGTCGTGAATGCCGGCGCATATTCGCACACGAGTCTCGCGTTGCGTGATGCGCTTTCCGGCATCGCGCTCCCGTTCGTGGAGGTACACATCAGCAACGTGTACGCGCGCGAGGCCGAGCGACGACACTCCATGCTCGCATCCGCCGCGCTCGGGGTGGTGGTGGGACTGGGCACACATGGGTATGAGCTCGCCCTGCGCGGGCTCGTACACGAGCTGCGTCGTCGGGAGGCGGACGCGTGATCGACATGCGGCCGATGCGACTCGCCGCGCTCGTGGACGGCCTGTCGGCGGCGCACCTCGATGGACTGCTCCTGACCGGCCTCTCGAACATCCGGTATCTCACCGGGTTCTCCGGATCCAGCGCGTTGCTCGTCATCACGGCGCGCGACGTCGTCCTCATCACCGACTTCCGCTATCAGACGCAGGTCGCGGAGGAGGTGGGGGCGATCGCGCGCGTTTCGATCGAGGCCGCGAGCCTGTGGACAGGGCTCTGGCAGCAGCTGGCGGCGATGTCGTCCGTGAAGGTGATGGGATTCGAGACGGCGCACGTGCAACATCGCGACTTCCAGCGGCTGGTGGAGTCGGGCGCGCGGTGGCAGTGGCGTCCGACGGTGGATCTCGTCGAGACGTTGCGCGAGCGGAAGGACGGCGACGAGATCGCGCGCATCCAGGAGGCGGCAGTTGTGGCGACGCGAGCACTGGCGCGCACGTTGCCGGAGCTCGCGGTGGGCATGACCGAACTCGCGGTGGCGGGGGTGCTCGAGAAGGCATTACGCGACGAGGGGAGCGAGGGATTTCCCTTTCCCTCCATCGTCGCGAGCGGCCCCCGCTCGGCACTGCCGCACGCGCGGTCCTCCACCCGAGTGCTGGAGCGCGGGGATTTCCTGCTGATGGATTTCGGCGCTGAGGTGGGTGGCTACTGCTCGGACGTGACGCGCACGGTGGTGGTGGGAAAGGCCAACGACGCGCAGCGCGAGGTGTACGACATCGTGCGCGGCGCGAATGAACGGGCCACGCGCGGAGTGCGGGCCGGAATGACCGGACGGGATGCCGATGCCATCGCGCGCCACTACATTGATCGGGCCGGCTTCGGCGAGCAGTTCGGTCACAGTCTCGGCCACGGTATCGGGCTCGAGGTGCACGAATCGCCTCGCCTGGCGAGAACAGCTGATGGTGTGCTCCCGGAAGGTGCGGTGGTGACGATCGAACCGGGCATCTATCGTCCCGGGTGGGGCGGCGTGAGAATCGAGGACGATGTGGTGCTCGGTGCAGACGGACCGCACATTCTGACGGAGTTTCCGCGCGAGCTCATGGAGCTCGGCTGAATGCCGCGCGAAGAACCGCGGCACGACCAATCCAGTGGGCCTATGATCGACTTACGCTACGTCAAGAAGCTCATCGACATCCTCGACGAATCGACCGTGGACTCGATCGAGATCTCGTCGGACAAGGGTCTCAAGATCCGCATTTCCAAGAGTCCCACGGGACGGGGCGCCATGCAGGTGGCGGCGCAGCCCGTGCTGGCTCCCATGCTCGCGGCGCCCGCGGCACTGTTGCCGGGTCGCCCGACGCCGGCCGATGGCACGCCGGTAGTGGACGACTCCTCCAAGGGGCCGCATGGAAAGGCGGGGACGGAGGTGAAGTCGCCCATGGTCGGCACCTTTTACGGCGCGCCCGAGCCAGGTTCCAAGCCGTACGTCTCCGTAGGCAGCCGCGTGTCGAAGGGCCAGATTCTCTGCATCATCGAGGCGATGAAGATCATGAACGAGATCGAATCCGAGGTCTCGGGCGTGGTGACCGAGGTGATGGCGCCGGATGCCGCGCCCGTGGAGTACGGACAGGCGCTCTTCCGCATCGATCCGAATGGCTAAGCGCCCGGCTCCGTCGGCCCCCGGATCGGCTGGCACTCCTGCCGGAGCCGCGGCAGGCACGTTCAACTTCAAGGATGTGCTCCAGCAGCTGGTGCAGCGCAATGCATCCGACCTGCATCTCAAGGTAGGCCGGCCGCCGACGTTGCGGCTGCATGGCGACCTCGTGCCACTCGATCATCCCCCGCTCAAGCCCGAAGACCTGAAGGGACTCGCGGAGCAGTTGATGACGCCGCGCCAGGTGAAGGAGTTCACCGACAACAAGGAGTGCGACTTCGCCATCGGCGTGCCCGGCATCGGTCGCTTTCGGTGCAACGTGTATCAGCAGCGCGGATCGCTCTGCTACGCCATGCGCTCCATTCCGTACCAGGCGAAGACGCTGAAGGAGCTGAATCTTCCGCCCGTGCTCGAGGAGATTGCGTTGCGCCCACGCGGACTTGTGCTCGTCACCGGTATCACCGGGTCGGGCAAGAGTACCGCGCTCGCGGCGATGATCCAGCATCTCAACGAGCACCGGAAAGCCAATGTCATCACGATCGAGGATCCGATCGAGTTCCTCCATCGCGACATCAACTGCAACATCAACCAGCGTGAGGTCGGTACCGACACCGCGACGTTCGCCCAGGCGCTGCGGCGGGTGCTGCGGCAGGATCCCGACGTCATCCTCATCGGTGAGATTCGCGATCTGGAAACGCTCGACACCGCGCTGAAGGCAGCCGACACCGGACACCTGGTGTTCAGCACACTGCATACGACCGATGCGACGCAGACGATCAATCGCGTGCTCTCGTTCTATCCGCCGCACCAGCAGGCGGAGGTGCGGTTTTCGCTCGCGAGTGCGTTGCAGGCAGTCGTCTCGCTACGGCTCGTGCCGCGAGCGGACAAGCCGGGCCGTGTTCCCGCGGTGGAGGTGCTGATCAACACGCAGACGGTGCGCGACCAGATCCGGGACATGGACAAGACGTTGAATATCCCGGATCTCATCAAGGAAGGCACGGTGCAGTACGGCATGCAGAGCTTCGATCAGGCGTTGATGGCGTACTACTCGCAGGGGATCATCTCCTACGAGAGCGCGGTCTTCTATGCCACCAGCCCCAGCGAGTTCGCGCTGCGCGCCCAGGGCGTGGCCGGCACCAGCGACACGAGCTGGTCCGGCTTCGAGACCGACTCCACCGCCTGACCGCAGGACGCGGCAAGTCATGTTCAAGAAAGTGCTCATCGCCAATCGCGGCGAGATTGCCCTGCGCATCATCCGGGCATGTCGCGAGCTGGGCGTGCAGACCGTCGCGGTCTATTCGGAGGCCGACCGGGAATCGCTGCACGTGCGATTCGCCGACGACGACGTGTGCATCGGTCCGGCGCCCGCGCGCGACTCATACCTGAAGATTCCCCGTCTCATCGCCGCGGCGGAGATCACCGGCGCGGACGCGATCCATCCCGGCTACGGCTTCCTGGCCGAGAATGCCGAGTTCGCCGAGATCGTGACGGCGAGCAACCTGGTGTTCATCGGTCCGACGGCCGAGCAGATTCGCGTGATGGGCGACAAGGCGGCGGCCCGCAAGGCGATGACGGCGGTGGGCGTCCCGATCGTGCCAGGCACGCCTGGTCCGGTGGAGGACGTCGACGAGGCGCTCGATTTTGCGAAGCGGATCGGCTTTCCCGTGATCATCAAGGCGGCGGCGGGCGGTGGTGGAAAGGGGATGCGTGTCGCCAAGGACGCCGATGACTTCGCGCGCTCCTTCCAGCTCGCGCGCAGCGAGGCCCTGTCCGCGTTCGGCAATGGCGACGTGTATGTCGAGAAGTACCTCATGCGCCCGCGGCACATCGAGTTCCAGATCATGGGCGACACGTTCGGCAACGTCATCCATCTGGGCGAGCGGGACTGCTCGGTACAGCGGCGCCACCAGAAGTTGATCGAGGAATCGCCAAGTCCTGCGATGACACCCGATCTCCGCAAGCGCATGGGGGACGCCGCCGTCGCGGGCGCCAAGGCCATCGAATACGTGGGTGCGGGGACGATCGAGATGCTGCTCGACGAGGACGGCTCGTTCTATTTCATGGAGATGAACACGCGCATCCAGGTCGAGCACCCGGTCACGGAGATGATCACAGGCATCGATCTCGTGAAGGAGCAGATTCGGGTCGCCGCGGGGGAGCGGCTGTCCGTCCTCGAGATGCCTCCGTTGCGCGGGCATGTCATCGAGTGCCGCGTGAACGCGGAAGACCCCAACCGCAATTTCCAGCCGTCGCCCGGAAAGATTCACACCTTCCATCCGCCGGGCGGCAACGGCGTGCGTCTCGACACCCACGTATACGCCGGCTACACGGTGCCGCCCTTCTACGATTCCATGATCGCGAAGGTGATCTGCCAGGGGCGCGATCGTCCCGAGGCGCTCGCCAAGATGCGGCTGGCGCTCGAGACGTTCATCATCGAAGGTCCGATGACCACCATTCCGTTTCTCGCGCGCGTCATGCAGAACCCCCGCTTCCAGAGCGGTGACGTGGACACGAAGTTCCTCGAACGGGAACCGGACCTGATGAAGGAGCCGGGCTAGGTGCGGGTCGATGTGCTGTACGGCGTGCAACAGCTCACGCCGCAGGATGTGCAGGGGCGGGTCGTCGCCGTCGTCGACGTCCTCCGCGCATCGACCACGATCGCCGTGGCGCTCGCCAACGGCGCGAAGTCGGTGGTGCCGTTCGAGAGCTCCGAGGACGCGATCATGCGCTCCAAGCAGATGGAGCGTGGGTCCTTTCGGCTTGCGGGCGAGAGGCGGATGTTGAAGATGGAGGGGTTCGACCTCGGGAACTCTCCGCTCGAGCACACGCGCGATGTCGTGGAGGGAACGAGCGTTCTCCTGGCCACCACCAACGGGACCAAGGCGTTGCTGGCGGTGCAGGGCGCACGTGACGTCGTGGTCGCGTCGTACGTCAACCTGACGGGTGTGAGCACGATGTTGCGCTCCGCGTTGCGCGGGGGTGCAGACATCGCGATCGTCTGCGCCGGGCAGGAGCGGCAATTCGCGCTCGAGGACGCCGCGTGTGCTGGCCGGTACGTTCACAATATTTCCAGGCGGCTAGCCGACATCGAGCTGAACGATGCCGCGCTCGCCGCGTCGTTGATCGATCGGAAGTACGGCGATAACCTGATGCGGCTCTTCAATACCGCGGCGCATGGCCGGGCCCTGGCCGCCGCGGGATTCGAAGGGGATCTGACGGCCTGTGCGGCCGTTGATTCGTTCCCGGTCATCCCGATCTACCAGGACCGGATGATCACCAAGCTGGGGCCTGAACGCGAGCGGTAACTCCGTGGGCAGTACTGGCATCAAGCGCGAACTCATCGGTATCGCGCTCCTCCTTTCCGCCGTGTTCCTCGCTGGCGCGCTGCTCTCCCTCGCGCTTCGCGACCTGGGCGCGGGCTTCGACATGGGTCCTGTGGGCCGGATCCTGTCGGAACCGCTCGTCGCGTTTCTCGGCTGGCCTGCTGCCTCGCTCGTGCCGGCGGTTCCCGCCGTCCACGCCCTGCGGCTGTTCGGACGGCTCGAGTCCGAGACCGATCGCTCCTGGATGATCTTCTTCGCCGGTGTCGTCGCACTCCTGCCCATCGCCATCGGGTTGGGGGTCAATGCACCGCGTGGTGCGTACGCGCCGTCGTCAGGGCTGTGGGGCGGCTTCGTCTCGTTCTACTGGCGCGCATGGTTCGGCGGAGTGGGTGCCTGGGTCGTTGTGTTGCTCGCGACCAGTGCACTCACGGCCGTGACGCTTCGGTGGAATCCCGTGCGCATGCTCGTCGGGCGTCGGCTCGCGGCGGCCACGCCCGCTCCCCAACTCAATCCAGGCGCTGAGGGGGACGAGCCGTACGCGCCGCCGAAGCGCCGCAGAAAGAAGGGCGAGGTCAAGGACCTCGCACTCTCGCTCGAGCCTCCGCCCGAGGAGTTCGCCGCGATTGGCGATCCGCTCGTCGCCATGCAGGCGTCCGCATCCGCCGCCGCCGACGCGAAAGAGGATGCAGCAATCGAGGAGGCGTCCAGGCGGCGCGGCAAGAAGAAGGACGGTCCGTCGAAACCCGGTCGCGATCAGGAGATCGCCGCCGCGATCGGCGCGACCGCGCAGCCAGAAGGGTCGAGCGAGGAGCTTCCTCCCGCCGACATCCTCACCATGCCGCCCGCGCGAAATGCGGAGCTCGGAAAGCGCGAGCTCGACGCGATGGGCGTGAAGCTCATGGACGCTCTGCGCACGTTCAAGGTGGAGGGCGAGCTCACCGGGCGCACGACCGGCCCCGTCGTGACGCAGTTCGAGGTGTCGCCCGCGCCTGGAGTCAAGGTGCGGCAGATCGCGAATCTTTCGAACGATCTCGCCCTCGCGATGCGCGCGCCGTCCATTCGCATCGTGGCGCCCATTCCCGGTCGCGGTGCCGTGGGTGTGGAGGTCCCGAACCCCACCCCCGAGATGGTGGGTTTTCGCGAGCTGATCGAGCATCCGGATTTCCGGAGCGCGCGGGCCGCACTCCCCATCGCGCTGGGCAAGGATCTCGAGGGCAAGCCCGTCATCGCCGACCTGGCGAAGATGCCGCACCTGCTCATCGCGGGCGCGACCGGGTCCGGCAAGTCCGTCTGCGTGAACACCATCATCACCAGCCTCGTCTACCGCCACACGCCGCGCACGCTGCGCTTCCTGATGGTGGATCCCAAGATGGTCGAGCTCTCCGTCTACAACACGCTGCCGCATCTGCGCCACAAGGTCATCACCGACAACCGCGACGCCGCATCGGTGCTCAAGTGGGCGGTGATGGAGATGCAGGAGCGCTATCGGCTGCTCGCGGCCAATGGCTGTCGAAACCTTCAGGATTTCAACCAGCGCGTGCAGAAGGAGACGCCGCTCAAGAAGCCGCGTGACAAGAGCGTGGCGTTCGAGGACGACGTGTATCGCGGAGGCATCCTGCCGTACATCGTCGTCGTGATCGACGAGATGGCGGACCTGATGATGACGGTGCAGGGCGAGGTGGAAACGCCCATCGCCATGCTGGCGCAGAAAGCGCGCGCGATCGGCATCCATCTGATCCTGGCGACGCAGCGGCCGAGCGTGAACGTCATCACGGGGCTGATCAAGGCGAACTTTCCGAGCCGCATCGCGTTTCGCGTCGCGTCACAGGTGGACAGTCGCACGATCATCGACGGATCGGGTGCGGAGATGCTGCTCGGCAACGGCGACATGCTGTTCATCCCGCCGGGAAAGAGCGAAGCGAGCCGCCTCCAGGGCGCGTACCTCTCCAGTGAGGAGACCGAGAAGCTCATGGGCTGGTACGAGGCGCAGCGGGATCGACGCCGTGCCGAGCTGGCCGCGGCGGGCAGGGTCTTCGAGGCGGAGATGTCCCCGGACGAACCGGATATCCTCGAGACCGTGCGCACGCGCGAAGCGGAAGCGCGCGCCGCGCTGGAAGGCGGCGGTGCGGACGACGGCGCCCCCCCGGACGGCGTGCGCGATCCACTGTTTCGGGAAGCGGCCGAGCTGTGCATCCAGAATCAGTCCGGCTCCACGTCGCTGCTGCAGCGTCGCCTCGGCATCGGCTACGGGCGCGCTGCGCGGGTGATCGATCAGCTTGCGGACGCGGGCGTACTCGATCCCAAGAGCGGTCCGAAGGGGCGGGAGGTGCGGGTGGGGCTCGACGATCTCGACCGGATCTGCGGCGTTCGGGAATGACGATGCGCTCAACCATCATCATGTGTGGCGCCACGCTCGTGCTGCTCGTCATCGTCGCGCCGTCGCGCGCGGACTCACAGCAACTGCCGCCCCTTACGCCGCTCGACGCGCCACCGCGCGCGTCGTCGATGGTGCTGCGCGTGGACGCCGCGCCTTCATCGCTCGCGAACGTGCCCGTCGAATCGCTGCCGCCCTTCGCTCGGCCCAACGGGATGCTGCTGCGCGCTGACACGCTGACATATCAGCAGTTCTCGCGTCGGGATACCCTCATCACGCCCCTGGGACTGCGGACCGTGGTGATCACCGAGACGAGCTTCGCGGGTTCGCCCGCCTGGCTCATCGCGGAGTCCCGCACCGGAACCGCGGTGCAGACAACCGACTCGCTGTATCTCGCGCGCTCCGACCTGTCGCCGTCGAGATGGCTGGCCACGAATGGAAAGTCGCAGCTCGCGTCGTCGTTCAGCCGTGACTCGATGTTCGTTGCCATCCAGACGTATCAGGGCCGGTCGTCCGTCGTGACGCCGCTGCCGGCCGGCGCACTGCTCACACCCGGTATGGTGGAGCGCATCATCGAACTACTGCCGCTCGAGATCGGATTCCGCACCGGTGCGACGATCGTGCTGTTCGAGATGGGTGCGCCGAGGGCGGTGCCCGCCGAA
>JBDSSY010000222.1:0-28766 GCA_039928585.1 Gemmatimonadaceae bacterium
CTGCTCAACTTCACGGCCTCTTCCTGGCCGGCGGCGGGAAGCTGGCTCGCTGCCGCGGCATTCCTGCTCGGCGTCATTGCGCTGCTGCCCTCCGGACGGCGCAGACACTTGGCCGGCGCCGCGCGCACCGCCGCAGTGAGTGGCGGTGCATCGCTCGCGGTGGTGCACCCTGTCGCGGTAATCATCGCGCTGGCGTTCGCGCTGATGCCGGCGCCCCTGGCGGGGCAGAGCCTCGCCGAGGTCGTGGTGTCCCCCGCGGGGCCGGTGCGGTCCATCGCCGCGGCCCTGAAGCTCGTACGCACGAGTGGTCGCGTCATCGTGACTGCCGGCATCTATCGCGAGCCCACGATCGTCGTCACTCGCCCCGTGGAGATCATCGGGCGGGGTCTGCCAGTGGTCGACGGCGAGGGTGTCCGTGGCCTCTTCGAGATCGCCGCGGACGACGTGACCGTGCGTGGACTGCATCTCACGCGCGTGGGGACGAGCTACATCGACGACCGTGCGGCGCTCCGCATCCACGACGCGCGCGGGTGCGCGATTCTCGACAATCAGATCTCCGATGCCTTCTTCGGGATCTATCTGGCGAAGGTGGACGGCTGCCGCATCGAGCGCAACGTCCTGCGCGCCTCACACCTCACGGAGACCACCTCCGGCAACGGCATTCATCTCTGGTCCTCGCGCGACGTGGTCATCGCCAACAACCGTGTCGGCGGGTTTCGCGATGGCGTGTACTTCGAGTTCGTGCGCGACACCGAGGTGAGAGACAACGTGAGCGAAGGCAACCTCCGCTACGGCCTTCACTTCATGTACTCCGACGACTGCAGCTACCTCCGCAACACCTTTCGCCGCAATGGCTCCGGCGTGGCCGTGATGTACACGAAGCGCGTGGCGATGACGGAGAACCGGTTCGAGCACAACTGGGGTGCGGCGTCCTATGGCCTGCTTTTGAAGGAAATCAGTGATGCGCGTCTGGAGCGCAACGTCTTCTACCGCAATAGCACCGGACTCCTTGCCGACGGCGCGAACCGGATGATCGCCAACCGCAACGACTTCATCGAGAACGGCTGGGCCGTGAAGCTCGATGCCAGTACGGTAGACGGACGCATGACGCGCAACAACTTCATCGCGAACACCTTCGACATCGCGTCCAACAGCCGCGAGCCGAGCACGGTGGTGACGGGCAACTTCTGGGATGCGTATCGCGGCTACGATCTGGACCGCGACGGGGTGGGCGACGTGCCGTTCCGGCCGGTCCGCCTCTTCTCGCTGATCGTCGAGCGGCACGAACCGGCGCTGCTCCTGCTGCGCAGCGCATTCGTGGAGCTGCTCGATGCCGCCGAACGCGCGCTTCCGGCCATCACGCCAACGACTCTCGCGGACGCTCGACCCGCGATGCGGAGGTTGCGATGATCGTCGCGCGTGGACTGTCCAAGAGTTACGGCGGCGTGCCGGTGCTGCGGGGGCTCGACCTCACGATCGCGCGCGGTCGAGTAACGGCGATCGTCGGCCCCAATGGCGCGGGCAAGACGACCTTCATCAAGTCGCTGCTCGGGCTCACGCGTCCTGAGGCCGGCACGCTGACGTTCGATGGCGTCGCGATCGGCGACGACGAGGGGTATCGCGCTCGTATCGGATACATGCCGCAGATCGCCCACTTTCCGGCGAATCTCACGGGAACCGACGTGCTCGCGCTGCTGCGCGATCTGCGCGGGGTGGCGTCATTCGACGAGCGGCTGATCGACGAGCTCGGACTGCGCGATTCGCTGGACAGGCAGCTGCGCGTGCTCTCGGGTGGAACGCGGCAAAAGGTGAATGCGGTTGCCGCTTTTCTCTTCGCACCGGATCTGTACGTGCTCGACGAGCCGACCTCCGGGCTCGACCCGGTATCGTCGGTGATTCTCAAGCGGCGCATCCTCGGCGAGAGAGCGGCGGGGCGCACGATCATCATGACATCGCACATCCTCAGTGAGATCGATGAGATGGCCGACGACGTCGTGTTTCTGCACGACGGCCATGTCCAGTTCGCCGGCGGCGTGTCGGCGCTGCGGCACGAGACCGGGCAGACGACCGTGGAACGCGCCATCGCGGCGCTCATGACGCGTGAGGTCGCGGCATGAGCGCGCCGCCCGCCGTTCGCGTGGCCGCGCTGTCGCTCGCGCCACCCACCCGCGGCGTTCCCTTCGCGTCGGCGCACGTTGTCGCCAGGGTCGCGCGGTTCCAGGCCCGCGACGTGTTGCGCAGCCGCTGGCTGGCTGCATACGGCGTTTTCTTCCTGCTCGTGACCGAGGGCTTGCTCCGCTTTGCCGGCGGTGACGCGCGGTCCATTCTCAGCCTCGCCAGCATCGTGCTCTACGTGGTGCCGCTCGTCACGATCGTGTTCGGCACCGTGTACCTGTACAGCACACGCGAGTTCACGGAGTTGCTCCTGGCACAGCCGGTGAGCCGTCGTGGGCTTTTCTTCGGGCTCTATGGCGGCCTGGCCATCCCGCTCGTTTTCGCCATGGCGGTGGCCGCGGGTGCTCCATTCCTGCTGCGCGGGCTCGGCGATCCGGTGCAGCGCGGCATGCTCGCCGCACTGCTGGTCGCGGGCACCGCTCTGACGCTGATCTTCACGGGGATTGCCTTCTGCATTGCCCTCTGGTGCGAGGACCGCCTGCGCGGCCTGGGCGCCGCGATTGGCGTCTGGCTGCTCGGCGCCATCGTGTACGACGGGCTCGTGATGACTGCGGTCGCGATGCTGTCGGACTATCCGCTCGAGCGGCCAATGCTCGTGTTGACACTCGCCAATCCGATCGATCTCGCTCGTGTCATGGTGCTGCTCCAGCTCGACGTCTCGGCGCTGATGGGCTATACGGGCGCCGTCTTTCAGCAATTCCTGGGAGGTTCGTTCGGCACGCTCGTGGCGGCGGGTGCACTCGCCGGATGGATCATCGTTCCAATCGCGCTCGGGATGCGCGCCTTTGGCAGGAAGGATTTCTAGGCTCGCCAGCAGCTCCGGCGGCGCACATGGTGCCGCCATCCAACGGTTATCGAGGATGCACTCATGAAGGGATTCACTCCACGGCGGGACATCGCGGTGTTCGCGCTCGGTGCGGCGTTGTTCGCTGGTGCCTGCGGCAGGGAGGAGCAGCCCGCGACAGTGACTGACGATGACAAGCGCGAAGTGGCGTCCGAGCAGTCGGGCCGCACGATCGTCGTCGAGGCGTATAGCGACGCCAACGGGAATTACTTCAAGCCGGCCGAGATCGAGGCACATCGCGGCGACGTGGTGCGCTTCGTCCTCAAGTCAGGCGTCCACAACATCAACTTTCTCGCCGACTCCAACCCAGGAAAGACAGGGCTTCCTCCGGCCAGTGACATGCTGCAGCTGCCCGACCAGACGTACGACGTGAAGGTGAGCTTCGGGGAGGGACGCTACTACTTCCAGTGCGATCCCCATGTGGCGCTGGGCATGAAGGGATATCTCAAGGTCGAGGACTAATGGTGCCCAAGGTGCAGATGCCCAACCTGCCGTCGCTCGTGTCGGCCAGCTCGCTGTCGACCACGCTCGCTCGCAAGGCGTCCGGGACGGTAGAGGGCTTCAGGCGGTGGCCGTCGCAAATCGGCGTCGCAGAATCGGCTCAGATCGATGATCGTCCGCTCCGCAAAGGTGTTCGAAGCCCTGTCTTTCACTCATTGTCGACGGTAGCGACTTATTCTACATCCTCGTTGTACAGACCGTGCACGACCCGTGACTTATGCGGCTCGCAGTGGCGCGAGATCGACGCGGCGTACCGGGCTACATCCGAGCTCGCGGAGTAGGCGATTGAGCGCTACGAGGGTGAGGAGCCCCGGCGCCGTGATCTCGATGCCTAGCGGATGACCGCGCGCATCAAGATCGACGATCATACCGGGATCGACACGGCGGGTACGAACGCTCTTCAACCGCTTCTCGCGAGGGAGGTACAGGTACGCGGCCAGTGGTTGCCCATGCCGGTAGGTGACCTCAAGATAGGCTTCTCTCATCGATCGACGGGATATGCGGTGATCACCACTAAAACGTGCGCGTCCGTCTCGGGTTCCACAATGACCTCCCAGGCGGCGCGGCGGAGACGCGTTGCAACGATTCACCGGCCAGGAACAACATCGGGTCGAATATCACGCGCGGCGGAGAGCATTCGCCGCACTTCGATCTCATTGAAATCGCGATCGGCCATCCGTCTGAAGAGATGCGAACTCAGCTCGAGATCCCACGCCCACCAGGTGGGCCACTTCGGAATTCTGAACTCGCCGTTCTCAGATGAGGGAAGGAGTCAGGTGTCTGTATTATGCTGAAGTTCAGTTGCAAGCGAGTCCAACGAAAGCGCGGGGCGAAGCCCTCCGTGCAAATCCTCAGATCGCTTGTCAGCTGCAACGCATGTTGGGCAGCCGGTGGCAAATGCCTGACTTGACACTTTTGTCCAGTCGGAGCGTGGGGTAACTTGGGGTATGCGCTTTCGAGATCACCTGCCTGAGTTACGAGACGCTATCGTTTCGGTCGCGGCCGCGTGTGGCGCCTCGAACGTTCGACTCTTCGGCTCGGTGGCGAGGGGCGAAGAGCATGATGGCAGCGACGTAGACTTTGTCGTGCGTCTCGAACCCGGCAGAACCCTCCTGGATCTGGTTCGACTCGAGACGAGGCTCGAACAGCTTCTTGGTAGACCCGTGGATGTGGTCACTGAAGCATCCCTGGCCGAGCCGATTCGATCGCGAGCTCTGCGCGAGGCGATTCGTGTCTAGGGGTCGCGTCTACGCCATCGAGAGGATGGGTCACATGATCGCAGCCGCAGACGCAATAGCGACCTACGCCAGCCGCGGCAGAGACGCGTTTGATGGCGATTCCACGATTCGAGATGCAATTCTCTACCAGATCGTGGTGATCGGAGAGGCCGCGAAGGCGGTCGTCGCGGCAGACGAAACTGTCGCGACTGATGTGCCAAACGTAGAGTGGTCTCTCTGGGCAAAGATGCGTGACCGAATTGCGCACCAGTATTGGGCCACCGACCACGAGATCGTGTGGGCGACCGCTGTGGAGGACGTCCCTGAACTGCGGGACAAGCTGGCAGCCGTGATCGATCGCGTCCCATAGCGGGCCGTCGATCACGTCCGTCAGCGCATCAAACGGTCGCCCGTAGTGTTTTGCGAGCCCCTCGACCGCGGCGAGATACGACGGCTGCGTGCGCGCGGCGAGGCCGCGCAGCTGCATGTCGTCGCGCATCTGTGTCGTCAGGGCAGGCATCGTGTCCTCCAGAGATGTGAGTGCAAGCGAACGACTCTCATCTCTACGATACCGATCTTGACCAGAACACAAACAGACAGCCTCGTCCGAGAGACTGTCCGTCAGCCAACTACCGCGCAGCGGTTTGGTTCAACGCCAATTATCCAGCCGTCTTATCAGACCTAACCGATAAAAGCGCGACCTACGCTCGCTGCATAACACGCAACCCCACAATCGCCGATCCGCAAACTGCTCCCACTCAACGGTTTGCCGCGCCGTGATTATGCAGCGCGTGCTTATGCAGCGAACGATCGCTGCATAACCGGCACGGTCTGCTGCTGTGCAGCCGAGGGCCCAAAAGGAGACACCATCGCCGTCCGCCTGCTCCCCGGTGCGTCAGCGAGTGCACGTGGCCACTCGCCGCGAGCTTCTACGCCCCGCCTATCCCCCGCCCACCGCACGCTGCACATTGCCGCATCGCCGTCCGTCGGTCACCCGCTCCCCCGATCGACCATGAAACGGTCCGTCGTTCTGCTCGCGCTCCTCTTGGCGCTATGCACTCCCGCCACCGCACACGCCCAGCAGCCTCGCGTCCTCGTCTTCTCCAAAACCGCCGGCTATCGCCACAGCTCCATCGGCGCCGGCACCGCCGCGGTCCGACGGCTCGGCCAGGAGACCGGGTTCGACGTCGACGCCACGGAGGACGCCAGCGCGTTCACCTCGAAGAACCTCGCGCGCTACCGTGCCGTGGTGTTTCTCAACACCACCGGCGACGTGCTCGACGCGGCGCAGCAGGACGACTTCGAGCGCTACATCCAGGCGGGCGGCGGATGGGTCGGCATCCATTCCGCCACCGACACGGAATACAACTGGCCCTGGTACGGCCGGCTCGCTGGCGCCTGGTTCAACGGGCACCCGAACAATCCCAACGTCCAGCATGGAATATTCCGCGTGCTCGACAAGAGCCACTCCTCCACCGCCTTACTGCCGGATCGCTGGGACCACGAGGACGAGTTCTACAACTTCAAGTCGATCGATCCCACGATCCACGTGCTCGTCGACATCGACGAGACGAGCTATCGCGGCGGGACGAACGGTAACCGGCATCCGATGAGCTGGTACCACGACGTCGACGGCGGGCGCGCGTTCTACACGAACATGGGCCACACCGAAGCTACCTTCACCGAGCCGCTCTTCCTCCAGCACCTGCTCGGTGGACTGCGCTACGCGATGGGCCCGGGGCCCGTGGACTTCAAGCGCGCACGACCGGAGGAGAACCGTTTCACGAAGGTCGTCCTCGCCCACAACCTGAACGAGCCGGTGGAGCTGGCCGTGCTGCCCGACGAGCGCGTCCTGTTCGTCGAACGACGCGGTGCCGTCAACCTCTTCACGCCCGCGAACGGGCGCCTGACGACGATCGCGAATATCCCGGTGAGGCTGAAGTACACGGACAGCAGCCAGGCGGAGGATGGCCTGCTCGGACTCGCGGCCGATCCGAACTTCGCCTCGAACGGCTGGGTCTACATGTACTTCTCGCCCGCCGGCCCAGAGCCGAAGAACGTGCTCGCCCGTTTCCAGATGCGCGGCGACTCGCTCGACGTCGGCTCGCAGAAGGTGCTCCTCGAGGTGCGCACGCAGCGCGACAAGTGTTGCCACACCGGCGGGTCCATCGCCTTCGACCCAAAGGGCAACCTCTACCTGTCCACCGGCGACAACTCGAACCCCTTCGCGAACGGATACGCGCCGGTCGACGAACGGACCGGCCGCACCCCATGGGACGCGCAACGCTCGTCGGGCAATACGAACGACCTGCGCGGCAAGATCATCCGCATCCATCCCGAGCGCGACGGCACGTACACGATCCCCGCGGGCAACCTCTTTCCGCCGGGAACGGAAAAAACTCGCCCCGAGATCTACACGATGGGCCACCGCAACCCTTATCGAATCGACGTCGACACGCACACGGGCTACGTCTACTGGGGCGACGTGGGGCCGGATGCGTCGGAAGATTCGATCAGTCGCGGGCCGCGCGGCTACGACGAAATCAATCAGGCGCGGCAGGCGGGCAACTTCGGCTGGCCCATGTTCGTCGGCGACAACAAGCCGTACTTCAGCACGACCTTCGCCGATTCAATGAAGGTGATCCCGGGTACACCGTTCGATCCCGCACACCCGATCAACCGCTCGCCCAACAATACGGGACTCACCACGCTTCCGCCGGCACTCGGCGCATACATCTGGTATCCCTACGCCGCGTCTCCCGAATTCCCCATCGTCGGCAGCGGCGGTCGGACCGCGATGGCGGGCCCGGTCTTCTACCGCGACGACTTCAGCGGCGCAACGCGCTCCTTCCCGCAGTACTACGACGGAAAGCTGATCGTCTACGACTGGCTGCGCGGCTGGATCATGGCGGTCACCATGGACGCGAAGGGCGACCTCGTGTCGATGGAGCGCTTCATGGCGAACACGAAGTTCAGCAATCCGATGGACATGCAGTTCGGGCGCAGCGGCGACCTGTACATGCTGGAATACGGCACCGCGTGGTTCCAGGGAAACGAGGACGCGCGCCTCGTCCGCATCGAGTACAACGCGGGCAACCGGAAGCCGATCGTCATGGCCGAGGTCGACCGGTCCGCCGGCGCGCTTCCGCTGCGAGTGCAGCTGTCGTCGGCCGGCACCCTGGACCTCGATGAGGATTCATTGCGCTACCAGTGGACCATCACTCGGCGTGATGGCAGCGTGCTCGCGACGCTCGCCGAGCCGAATCCGTCGTACACCTTTGCGCGTGCGGGCACGTACACGGCGACTCTTGCCGTAACCGATGCACTCGGCGCGAGCTCCACCGCCGCAGTGCAGGTGGTCGCCGGCAACGAGCCGCCCGCGGTGGACGTCGCGCTCGCGGGCGGCAACCGCACCTTCTACTTCCCCGGCGTGCCGGTGCGCTACGCCGTGAGCGTGGCCGATCGCGAGGACGGCACGCTGCGGAGCGGCCGTATCCCGGCCGGCCGAGTGAAGGTGACGGCGCAGTACATCAAGGATGGCATTGCGCCCGCCGCACCGGCGAATGCGCCTCGCGCGAATGGCAGTGCGGCAGTACAGAGCACGGGGAGGCGACTGATCGAGGGCGGCGACTGCCTCGCCTGCCA
Organism: Gemmatimonadaceae bacterium; assembly: GCA_039928585.1. Lineage (GTDB taxonomy): Bacteria > Gemmatimonadota > Gemmatimonadetes > Gemmatimonadales > Gemmatimonadaceae > AG11. Next base: position 8,383 of record JBDSSY010000222.1, read on the forward strand.
TCAGATGAGCAGGAAGTCCATCGGCCCCGCGTACGTCGACGTCGCCAGGAAGTATCACGACGACACGACCGCCACGGCGCGGCTCGTCCGGAAGATTCGCCGAGGTGGAGCGGGCGTGTGGGGCAGCGTGGTGATGCCCGCGCATCCGCAGCTCACAGAGGAACAGGCGACAGCGATGACGTCCTACATTCTCAGTCTCGCCGATCGCAATGCGTCGCTGCCAGCGCGCGGCACGTGGATGCCACCGGCCGGTTCGGCCGACGCGCCCAAGGGCACCGTGGTGTTGCGCGCGGCGTACACCGACCGCGGCGCCAACGGCATGCCCGCGATCACGAGCGAGCGGACGCTCCTTCTCCGCTCACCGACGGTCGTGGTGGCGAGCGGCGAGCTCTCGGAGGGAGTGCAACGGCAGACCGTGGAGCAGCAGCCGGTGCCGATCACGGTAGCGAATCGGCCCGGCGCCGCGGTGACGTTGAAGCAGCTCGACCTCACCGGCATCGGCGCGGTGGTTTTCTCCGCCGTGGCGCCATCACAGTACAAGGCGGTGGGCGGCAAGGTCGAAGTGCGACTTGATTCCGTGAACGGACCGCTGCTCGGCGAGACCGACGTGATTCGGCCGACCGCGGATGAGAAGCCACTCGCGCTTCGCACCGCACTGCGGCCAACGACGGGTATGCACGACGTGTATCTGGTGTTCCGCGGGCCGGCGGACGCAAAGGGCGATCAATTCCTGTTCGGACTACTGACGGCGACGTTTGAGGTCGCGCGGTAGGGAGGCGGCTAGCAGACGTCGTGCTTGCGGCAATGCTTCGGGCCTGAACGTCAGCGACGCGCGGTGCCGCGCTCCAACTGCTTCACCAGCGCCGGAAAGTTCTGTATCACCATGATCCGCGTCGCGGGATTCTGGCGCACCATCGCGAACGTCCGCCCATCCGGCGAGACATCATAGTTGGAATGGGGCGCAGAAGTGACGATGTCCGACACGTCGAACAGGCGGCGACGCGCCGTGACGCTCAACGTCGGGCTCAGTTGCATCGACGCCGACCAGAGCTGGACTCCGGCGGAAGCAGGCGCGCGATAGAAGAGTTCCCGCCCGGATGGACCCCACATGGGCTCCGTCCCTCCCGCGAGGGACACCTGCACCTGATCTCCACTCGGTGCGAGTGAACGTGCGTACACTTCCGTCGTTCCCGACTGGTCGGACGTGTACGCAATCCACTTTCCGTCCGCCGAGATGGCGGGATACTGCTCTTCGAAGCGCGATGCGACGATCGCTTCCACCGGTCCGCGCCCGCCATTCCTGATGAGCGCAATGTCGCTTCTCGATGCCGACGCGAGGCTGTTTCCTACCGTGAGGATTGCGCTGCGGTCGGGAAGCCACACGCCAGGGTATGCCACCGACGGGGTGGAGATGAGTGAGTCGACCTCCTGGGCGCGTCCCAGCTTCGTGCGGTAGATCGATAGCACACCACCGGCGCGGATTGCCGACGAGTAAGTGAGGAACTTTCCATCAGGCTCCCACGTCGCGTCGTGCCCGTCACGGTCGAACGTGACGCGAGTCAGCGCACCATCCGCCATGTCCACCTGCCAGACATCACGCCCGTCGCTGGAGGAGAAGTCCACGAGGAGGCGCTTTCCATCCGGTGAGAATCGCGGTATGTGGAAGTTGCGCCGCTCGGTGACGGCAGGCCGGGAACTGCCACTGCGGTCGATGAGGACGAGTGAGCGCGGTTCCTCCGGGATGAACACGATGGTTCCCGTGCGGGAGACCGCGAACTGGGCGTGACCGCCGCCGCTCTGCGAGACATCGGTTGCGATGGAGACCGGGGCTCCGCTGGTACGCTTCGCGCCGCGATCGTACGCCAGGGCCTCCATCGTGCCGTTCGGAAGCACGTAGACGAGGAATCCGGATGAGTAGCGAATTTCCACGACGTTCGTGGAGAGAAGCGGTGTTGTCTTGCCGTTCTCGAGATCGAGGATGAACGGCGGGCCGAATGCAGTTCCCACGGGATTCCGAACGACGAGCGCATCGCGATCGCCCGGGAGGACCTGCTGCACCGTCAGGTCCGACTGCTCGGGACCGAACGGGTGGCTCACTTCCCCGCTTGCGCTGATCCGTGCGATACCGCGAGCACGATCCGTCTGTCCACTCATCCAGAGTGTGCCGTCACTCGCCCAGACCGCGAATGAAGACCATGCCAGCTCGCGAGGAAGTGCACGCGGGCTCCCGCCGTCCATCGGGAAACGGAACGTCTGCTGCGCATCGTTCGCGATGAATTCCCGCGCGTTCGGCGCGATGACGACGCCCGCGAACTGTGTGTTCCCACCGTAGACCATCGTTGCGTCATTGTCACTAAGGGAGCGACGCATGATCTGGCTCTCGCTATTCGCTCCGGAGACGTAGAGGAGCGTTCTCCCATCGGCCGTGATGTCGAGGAGGCGCTGCAGTCCGGCTGCCGCGTCGCCGAGCTGCGGGGTGAGGATCGCGAGGCGTGACGGGGGATAGTCCACCGTGTCACGGGGACGGAGCCATCCCCAGAGAGCGGCGGCCACCGCGACCAGCAATGCGGCGGGCCATAGTGCGCGCTTCGCGACCGGGCTCCGCTTCTCTCGCGCCATGCGCAAAGCCGCGGAGCGACTCGTCGTTGCAGCGGCACTTCCTCCGAGCGCCGTCGCAAACTCCGCCGCGCTCGCGAACCGATCCGCCGGAAGCTTGGACAGGGCGGTGAGGATCGCGTCGGCGACGTGCTCCGGCACCGTCTTCCGCAGCGCGGTGACCGGTTCCGGCTCGCTGCTCATCACACGCGCAATGATCGCCTGCGCGTTCGGACCACTGAACGGCGGCTCGCCGGCGAGCATCTCGTGCAGCACACACCCGAGCGCATACACATCCGTGCGCGCGTCGAGGTTGCGCTCGCCGAGCGCCTGTTCGGGACTCATGTAGTGCGGGGTGCCGAGCGACATCCCCGTCTCGGTCATGCGCGCGCTTCCGTCAGTACGACTGGCCGCGAGCGCGATGCCGAAGTCGGCAACGAGGGCGCGTCCGTCGTGCAGGAGGATGTTCTCCGGCTTGATGTCGCGGTGGATCACGCCGTGTCGATGCGCGTAGTCGAGCGCGCCCGCGATCTCGAGCGCAATGCGCACGGCGTCGCCGACGGGAAGCTGCTTCTCTCGCTCGAGCCGGTCTCGCAGGGACTCGCCCTCGACGAACGGCATGACGTAGAACACGGTGCCGTCCACCTGCCCGGAGTCGTACAGTGCGAGGATGTGCGGATGCTGGAGGTTTGCGGTGGTCTTGATCTCCAGCAGGAAACGGTCGGCGCCGATGACGGCCGAGAGCTCAGGGCGGAGCACCTTGAGCGCGACCTTGCGGTCGTGCTTCAGGTCGTGCCCGAGGTAGACCGTGGCCATCCCGCCCGCGCCGAGCTCGCGCTCGATGCGATAGCGGTCGGCGAGGCTGGCGGAGAGTCGATCCGTGGAGTGGGTTGTCGACACGCGGGTATGCTACCCCCTCGGTGCGTGCGGCGCTATACGCCGCGCGGGTCGAGGGAAGGCCACCGTGAGAGCACCGCGTGGATTACTACATGCAAAAGGAGGCGCCGCACATGATGGCGACTCGCATGGAGATCGACTGTTTCAGCGCTAACGCACGGTTGCGGTGAGCACCTTCCGAAACACGACTTTATCTTCGCCGGCCGCGTAGAACTCCCGGATGCGGGCCTCCTCGTGATAGCCATTCGCCAGATAAAACGCGCGCGTGCGCTCGAACTCCGGCAATCCCGACGTTTCGACGAGCAGCACGCGTTCCCCCCGCGCGCCCAGCACCGACTCGATGTGTCGCACAAGCGTCGCGCCCACTCCCTTGCTCTGGTGCTCGGGATGCACCGCGATGAGGTAGAGGTTCCAGGTCCCCGACGTCATGCGCTCCGGCGCAGCGTAGGCGACCGCGATGGGTCGACGCTCCGGCCCGTCGTCGTCAACCGTGAGCCAGAGGTCGACACCGTCGTGGCCGCCGAGATAGCCGGCCAGCATGTCGTCGAGCAGCTCGGAAGGAAAAAGGCCGGTCGCATTAATCACCGCTTTGAGCGCCGGCACGTCCTTGTGCATGACGGGCCGAATCGCGGCGAGCGGCGTTTGGCGGTGGACCGGCGTGATGTTGGGCACAGCTCAAATCTCCAACACATGGGAAGCGACCAGGAATTGCACATGCCCGCGCTGGGCGCACGAGAGGGCACGTGCCCGTTGCAGCGTCGAACTGAAACGGGAATAGCCGTGTGCGCTCATGTCAGTTCCCGCGCCCCGACCGCTGACCTGAATCCGGCCGAGCGTTGGCGGTTGCATTCAGTCGTCAGTTTTCGCCTTGATGGCCTGCGTTCCCATCAAGCGTCTTCGCTTGTTCAGGGCTTTGTCGCCCGAAAGTTGATACCGACGGTGCCAAACGCACTCGCGCTTGACGCCTGAGGGGCATCCTCGAATACATCGGCTTTCCAGGTGATCTCGAACCCAGTGAACCCAGCGGCGACGACCGTCGCCTCGAGCTCTGCCTCCAGCAGAGCGCCAGCGATTCAACCGGTCCAGAGGTCGATCTTTTTCTTGGCTTCCTCGGGCACCGCCCGTTGGACCAGGATGTCAGCAACCTGAAGTCGCCCACCTGAGCGCAACACGCGAAACATTTCGCCCACGGCTTTCTGCTTGTCAGGAGTCAGGTTGAGCACGCCGTTGGAGATGACCACGTCGGCCCAGTCGTCTGACACGGGGAGCTCCTCCATGTAGCCTTCGCGAAACTCCACGTTGTCGATGCCAGCCTCGGCCGCCGCCGCCCGCGCCCTCTCCAGCATCGCTGGTGTCATGTCGATACCGACAACACTTCCGGTGGGACCGACCATTCGTCCGGCGATGAGCGAATCGATCCCCCCTCCTGACCCGACGTCGACAACTTTTTCACCGTGGGCGAGTCGACCGATCGCGAAAGGGTTGCCGGTACCGGCGAAGGACTCGATGGCCAGTTCCGATACGCCATCGAGCCACTCGTCCCTGTAGCCAACGATCCCGGTCAGGCGACGGCCAGTGTGGAAGTGAAACCCCTGGTCGGGATGTTCGGCTACTTCCTTGTACTCGTCCTTGATGGCGTTGCGGAGGATCTGAGTATCGACATCCACCGGTCGGGCCACACGCGTAAGGTCTGCCGTCATCGAGTGTCTCCGTGCACTGGTGTTACCTGCCATCACGAGCGTGGGCGCTTGCGCAGTAGACCAGCCCATGTCATCTACGCCTGCGTCGGTTGCTGCCACGCGCTCTATCATCTGTCTCGGGATGGATGCGCACAAGGAGTCCATCCCCGTCGCCGTTCTGTCGGAGGGAGCGAAGAAGCCCGGGTACATGGAGCTAAGCGTCACTGACGAAGACGGCCGGGAATTCGATTCCTTCCCCGGCCACTCGTGCGGCGTTCAACACGTGTTCCAGCCATTCCGCCATCGAACCGACTAACCACTATCGGGCGAGGTGACGGCGGGAGATCGCGCTTGGGGCGAGCCAGTCGTCTTCGGCCGACGAACCGGAAGCGACAGCATCGTCTCGCCCCAATGCAGGGCCAGCATCGCCGAGTCGGCTTCCGCGTAAGGGAAGTAGAAGGCGAGTGACTCCATGTGGCTCGCCGGACGGGGCCGCACGCGCAGCCGCAGTGCGTCCTTCGCCTGGCGGTACGTGAGGTGGTCCACGTCCCAGCCACGATTGAAGGCGAGGGTCCAATCGTCCCGACCTGGAATGGCCCAGATGCTGTAGCGGCCAGCCGGGAGCGGCTGCCCCGCGAGGGTGATGTCTTCGCTGAGCTCCAGACGCGTGGCTTCGTCCGCGCCCGGATTCCACAGCGAGTCCCACGGAATGATGCCGCCGAACAGTTCCCGCCCGCGCGCCACGGGGCGGTTGTAGACGATGGTGATCTCCGTCGACCCCATTCGCTGCACCACGCGCGCGGGTTGACTCCGACGTGCGGTGCCAGATGGGGTCACCGTTTTAACGGGTTCGACGCGGTCCTCGTCGCGGCCGCATGCGCCGAGAATCAGGAGGAGTACCACGCGTTGAAGAATGCGAGCGAGAGCGGGCATAGATCAAAAAACCTACGTCGGCCGGAAATGGTGCGCCAGCCGACGGACGATCAGGCAGCCATCAGGCCCAGGAAGCTTTGCGCCGTTCACGACCTGGAACCACACGGGCCGTGCGGGTAGTGAAATGATGCGTGCTCACCCGCTTCTCGTCTTCCTCTCCTTCCTCGCCGTCGCCGTGCCGGCCTGTGCGCAGGAGCCGAACTCCGCCGCGCGTCGCATCGCCGGCGTCGACAAGTGGAGGACGGATTTCTCGCGCCACTCCGTTCCTCTCGAGGAGATCGTCTCCGGCGGACCGCCGAAGGACGGGATCCCTTCGATCGACCGGCCGCGGTTCGAGTCCGTTCGCGAGGCCGGTCGTTGGCTGGACGACCGGGATCCGGTGATGGTGGTGGAGAACGGCGAGGTGGCGAAAGCGTACCCGCTGGCCATCCTCACCTGGCACGAGATCGTGAATGACGAGGTGGCGGGGCTACCCGTGACCATCACGTTCTGCCCGCTGTGCAACACGGCGCTGGTGTTCGATCGCCGGCTCGAGGGCCGACTGCTCGACTTCGGTGCGACGGGGCGGCTTCGGCATTCGGACCTGGTGATGTACGATCGGCAGACGGAGACATGGTGGCAGCAGGCCACGGGCGGCGCCATTGTCGGCGCGCTCGTGGGGAAAGAGCTCCGGCGAGTGCCGTCCAACACTCTGGCTTGGGCGACGGCGCGCGAGCTGTACCCAGACCTTCGGGTGCTCTCACGAGATACGGGTCACGACCGGCAGTACGGGCGGAACCCGTACGCCGGCTACGACGATCCGGGCAGCGGTCCGATCGCAGCGTTCTTCAACCGCGACGCCGATCGCCGGATGCCGGCGAAGGAGCGGGTGGTGGCGGTGGAGCTGGGAGTGGGGTGGGCAGCGCCGTACTCGGCATTGCGCAACGCACGAGTCGCGAACGCCGAGGTGAAGGGAACACCGCTCGTCGCGCTCTGGAGCCCCGGCGCGGCGAGCGCGCTGGACGCGGCGGAAATCGCGCGCGGGCGCGACGTGGGGCAGACGGCGGTCTACGACCGGCGAGTGGGCACGAGGGTGCTGACCTTTCATTCGGTAAAAGGAGGCTTTCGCGACCGGGAGACAGGTTCCGGCTGGACGCTCGCCGGCCGTGCCGTGGATGGCCCGCTGCGGGGCCAGAGACTGATTCCGATTCCGCATGGAAACCACTTCTGGTTCGCCTGGGCCGTCTTCCGGCCGAAGACGGAGATCTGGCGGCCGTGAGCGAGTGGCTCGCGCGAGAGTACTGCGATCACTATGTGGTGGAACGTCGCCCTCACTGGCGGCGCCGAGTGAGTCGCGCACCGCTTGGCGACTGACTCCTGGCAGGTTGCCGAGACTTTTCCCGGATCGTCATGGAAGTACCACGGTCCTTTTCGCGGTTCTTCCACGCTATTCAAAAGGTTTTCATGCGCGTTACAGCGTTATTCTCACGTCGGGCGGCTAGCCTGCTCGCACTGGCCTTCGGGGCCGCATGCGCCGACAGTCCGACCGCTCCAGGAATCCAGCCTCAGATCAACAACATTGCCAACACGTTTTCGTATCAGGTCACCAGCATTCGGAACTTCACCGGGACGAACACCTACACCTGGCGGAATGACGGCACGCTTGCGCGGATCTCGCATTCCTCCAACGCAGGGTCAACGGGCACGGCAACCCTCACTGTGAAGGACGCGGCCGGCACGCAGGTCTACTCGGGACAGCTCGTGTCCAGCGGTCAGCCACTGACCACTCCCGCGGGAGTCGTTGGGGCCTGGACCATCAGTGTGGTGTACTCGAACTACAGCAATACGCAGGTGAATTTCTCCGTATTGAGGCAGTAGGGTTTTGGACAGCCCCTGCCTCCTCGCGGAGGCAGCGGCTCTGCCGCAGACGAGTGTCGTCGCTGACGCGCTGCCGATGGCCTTCGTCGACCACCCAGTATCACGTCGTTGAACGAAGCGTGGCGGTAGCCGATCGTTCGATGGACGCGAACGAACATACTGTCCTCGCTCAATAATCCAGGCGGCCGCTCAGACTGTACGACCCAGTCGTTGTGACTGGCCCGGTAAAGCGCACGGCCCCAGTGAGTGTCGCAGTTCCGCTGGCACCTTCGAAGCGGCCGGTTCCTCCGACGGCCGTCTCAGTGCCCGAGAGCGAAAGACCGGTGGGGCTCGGAGACGCGGTCCCCACATTCGTGGTACGGAGCTGGTCGCCGTTCGCGGCAGTGTATATCGCCGTGTTCGTGTAGGCGATTGTCGGGCCCGGCACGATCGTCTGGTACGCGACCACGCTCGTGCGACCGAGATGCGCGAGCTGGCATGTGCCGGTGATCAACAGAGTCGTCGGTGACGTAAACACGGCATCGACGTTACAGTCTCCCTTCCACGGTCGCTCGATGGTGGTAGAGGCAGAGAGGCCATGCGGCTGGAGCGAATGAGAGGGAGACCCGGTCACTCGATCGCCCGAGCATCCGGCGAGAGTGAAAGCAATAAACGTTGCGGGTGCAGCCAGGCTCCGAATTGTGCGCATGGGTCGACTCCCTGTACGTTGAGCCCAGGAGAGCCTGCCGACCAATGAGTGACATCACTCATTTATCTCGGCAAGTATCCGAGGCAGATGAGGCTACTGATGTGCCCCACGCGGCCCGGTGATCGCCGCGTGGTTCTTCGCGATCAGCCACTGACGAGCGAAGGCGCCGACGCACGAAGGCTGCTGCCCCTCACTTTTTGCCGAGCACCTGTTCCACGAGTGCGGCAAGCTGCTTGGGCGAGGTTGACGACTTCAACATGTACTTCGAGGCCCCAAGGGCAAACGCTTTCTCCACCGCGCTCGGGACGCTCATGTTGCTGAAGACAATGATCCTGGTGTTCGGGTACTTCTCCGGGACGCGCGCCGCTTCCAGAAACTCGATGCCCGTCATCTTGGGCATCATCAGGTCCAGCAGGATGAGGTCGGGCTTGAACGAAGCCAGTTTCTCGAGCGCCTCCTCGCCGTTGATGGCACGCTCAACGCTATGACCTTCCTTCTTGAGAAGGATGTCATATGTCATCTTCAGACGCAGATCGTCCTCTACGACGAGTACTTTCGCCATGTTACTCAGCCTTGACGGTCAGTCTGATGGTGAATGTCGTTCCCTTGTCGAGACGGGAATCGACGTGGATCTGCCCCTTATGCAGGTCGATGATTCGCTTCGTAAGGTAAAGGCCGATGCCGTGGCCGGCGACGGGCGTGCTCATCGAATTCGGAATCCGGGAGAATTTCCCGAACAGGCGAGGGATGTCCGCCGCTGCGATGCCCACGCCGTTGTCCCTGACGCTGATACATGCGGAGTCAGCGGTCCCAGTCAAAGCAACCAGAATACGGCCGCCCGGCTCGGTGTATTTGCTGGCGTTGCTCAGAAGATTCTCGATCGCCATCGGAAGGAATTCGGCATCGACGAACGCGTGAGTGGGCAACCGAGGTGCATACAGCCTGCAGCGCTGCCGGCGTTCGTCCAGCGTCGCCCGTTGCTGCTCGATGACCGCCACCACCATCGGATGCAGGTCGATGACTCGCCGCTTGAGCGACACCATACCTGAATCAGTGCGAGCAACGCGAAGCAGGGAGTCCACGATTGCCAGCTGCTGCTCGTTGCTTTCCCACGCTTGATCGACGTACGTCTGCTGCTCCTCCGTCAGTGCACCCGCATAGCCTTCCTTCAGCAGGCCGATGTAATTCTTTACCGCCGTTGCTGGCGTCCGTAGTTGGTGCGAAGCGAGACCGATGAACTCGTCTTTCGCCCGATCCAGTTTTGCAACGTCCGCCGCCATTGCATTGAGCGCGCGGGCGAAGGCGCCGATCTCGTCCCTGGACTCGACTTCATTCTGGATCGCAAAATCTCCCTTGCCGACTTGCTCGGTCATCCGCTGAAGTTTGCGAATTGGTCCGATGATGGATCGCGTGATGGCGAACGAGAGCGCCAGCATCAACGCCACCGCCCCAAGGCTCACGGCTGTCATGTTCCTCTTCGCGACGAACGCACGCTGATGGGTTATCTGCTGCTGCTTCGCCGTGGCACTATCCTGGTCTTCGATGATCTCACGCAGAAAGCTCCGTGCATGGTCGTCGAGCTCGCGGCGCTCTGACCTGAGGCGGCCGACTTGCGCAAGCGGCGCATCGGAGCGCGCCGCCGCGATCAGGCGGTCCGCAAGCTGCCTGCGGAGGGGAAGAATCCGTTCGTACGCGTCGAGAGCTGCCAGGGTCGCGGGCCGCCTGGTCGCGGCACGGATCTGTGCGCGGAGCGCATCGGAGTCCTTTCGCCTTCCTTCGAGATCGGAAAGAAGCGCGGGGTCTCGTGTGTCGACGAAAGACTGTAGCGAGACGATGATGCCCAGAACATCCACATCGAGGGTGCGCGCAGCCTTGCGGACGTCCGTCAGCCGGAGCAGCTCACTTTGCGCTGTTTCCATGCGGGCAAGCGAAACAAGGCCGTAGACGATTGTCACCAGCATCAAGCCGGCAATCAAACCGTATCCGGTGAGAATCTTTCCGCCGATCGGAAGGTCCGCAAAGCGCGTTCGCACGTGAAGTCCGCCGATCGAGAGGATAATGGGATGGAAGACAGCAGACCCGCCCGCCACCTTCCAATGCTTCCCGGAGTTCTACGCAGTATGCGCCATTGTTCCGGCCAGCTCCGGCACGGCGAAGATCTGCGCGATCACCGGCCGCATCCCCTCGGCCGCGGCGTTGTACGGCTCGAGCAGCGGCTTGATCGCTTCGCCGACGACGGTGCGGAACGGCCGTTCCGATGCGTCCATCTCCACGAGCCGGACAAGCGTCTCGGCAACTTCCGCGCTTCCCGGATTGTCCGGCGCACTGATCCCGGCCTGGAAGACGCTCGACACGCGCTCGGCGAACTCCGCGGAGCTTCCGTAGTCGGCGACGCGGCTTCGGTCGTCGGGCGTGGCGATGTGATCGAAGATCGGCGTACGATACATGCCCGGCTCCACGAGCACCGAGTCGATGCCGAATGGAATCAGCTCGTAGCGGTACGCATCGGCGAGCGCCTCGAGGGCGAACTTGCTGGAGCAGTACGCCGCCATCGCCGGAATGGCGACGCGGCCCGCGCCCGAGCTGACGTGGATGAGTAGTCCGCTCCGCTGCTTGCGCATCACGGGGAGCACGGCGCGGTTCACGCGCACGACGCCGAACACGTTGACGTCGAACATCCGCTGCCACTGTTCCACCGTATACCCCTCGGTGACGCCGAGTCCGGCGTAGCCGGCGTTGTTGATGACGACGTCGATCCGGCCCGCTTCGCGGACCGCGTCGTCAACCGCGTCCGTCACGGAGGCCTCATTGGTCACGTCCAGCTCGAGCACCGTGAGTGCAAGGTCCTCCTCGCTCGCCATGCGCTCGAGGCTCGCGCGCGACGTAGCGTTGCGTCCGCGCGAGTCGCGCATGGTGGCAATGACGTGATGTCCACGCCGCGCCAGCCGCTGCGCGGTGTCGAGTCCGAACCCCGAGCTCGTGCCGGTGATCAATACGACGGTGCGCATGGCGATGTCCTCGAGGATGAGGGTCAGAAGTACAGGGTATCGAAGAACAGCAGCGTCGCGCCGCCGGTGGCGAACGTCATGACGTCGGCGGCGGTCGCCTGTCTCTCCGGCGAAACTGGCCACCCGACATCGACGGCGGGGCATCGAAAGTGGCGTCACCCGGTCGAGGACACAAGTGCGCGCCGGACGCGGCTGCATGCGCAACGCGACCGAGGCTGCTCGGCGTTGTCTCGTAGAGGACTGGGTCTTCGGCGCCGGATCAATCGTCCGCTATCCCGGCGGAACTCCGTTCGACCCGACGCTCCGCCACTATTCGCCGACTACGGCCGCGGCGTGAACCTGTGAGCCGCTCCTGGCCACGCGCATGCTCGCGACTTCGACGCCGTCATAGCGTATTGAACTCGAGCCGAACGCGCACGCGATCGCCATCACCCTTCGTGCCGCATAGTTTTTTGGGTATGGCGAGCAGCGTCCGACCGTCCTTCCCGCGCCACACGCTCGTGCTCCACGACTGGCCGTCAACGGTTGCGCGGACTGGAGTGCGACCCCACCCGTGTGTGACTGAGGGCGCACACTTCTCCGGCACCGGCGCGAACGTCCAGCCCCCCTTGCCGGGATACTTGAAGAGCCGCGCGATGAATGCTGGTCGATATCGTGCCGTCATGAACCGTTCTGTGGTGAGCGGTGGGGAACATGAACGCGGCGAAGTGACGCACGATCCTGCCGTGCGCCACTCCGCCTGTCAACGTCCGTGCATGACCTCTGCGCGCGGCGCTAGAACTCGCGCCGCACCTGCACCATCGCCAGGCGCCCGATCTCCGCCGTCCCGATGAATGTCTTTACGCGGTGGTCGAGCACGTTGCTCACGTTCAGCGAGACCGTGGTTCCCGTGAGCCCCGGCAGCCGGTAGCCGAGCCGCATGTCAACCAGCGCGGAAGCGGGCACGCACGCGCCCAGACCGCGACCTGCCGGCTCCACGCACGAATTGCCGATGTACACGCCCGTGTACACGGGGAAAGCATCGTTGTAGCGCACGCGCGCCTCGCCGCTCAGCGCGCTCGTGCCGTCGTAGCCGGCCGACAGGCTTCCCTTCGTCTTCGGCGCGTTCAGCGCGATCGGCTGCTCGGCGCCGAAGGTGAAGTAGTTGTCGCTCACGAGCGAGGCCACCGCGCCCAGCTTCCATCCGTCGTTCGCGTACTGCGCGGTGAAGTCGACTCCGTTCAGGTCCACCGATGCATAGTTCTTGTACGTGATGAGGATCGGCACGCCGTCCTTGTAAATGTCGTTCTCCGCAGCCGCCACCACGCTCACTGGTGTAACCGCTGCCGCGGCCGCCGCGGCGGCCGCCCGTGTGGCGTCAATGCCGTTGGCCAGGAGGAACGCCGCCACTTCGGGCCCGCTCACGAGCAGTGTCGGCGCCGGCGCGAACAGCTGCGAGATGAAGTTGGAGCGCTTCAGGTGCCAGAGATCCAGCCCGACGAAGAACTTCTCGCGGATGATTCCCTTGTAGCCGAGTTCCACCACGTCCGACTTCTCGTTCTCGATCGCGTCGATGTTGGCGATGCTCGCCGGGTCGAACACGCCGGCCACTCCCGTTTGCGGGTTGCGTCCGATCACGGTGAAGTTCGGGTTGGCCGCGATCAATCGTCCCGCCTCCGCGGGTGTGATGCGCCCCGTGGCCGCGAGAAAGATGATCGCCTCACGTGACGACTCCGCGCGGCTGAACGCGATGCGCGTATTGGCTCCCGCGCTGGCGAACGGCGAGCGCACGGCGAGTGCGCCATCCGGCATGCGGAAGTTAAAGCCCGTGGTGCCCGGCGCGATGGCGCGCACGGCATACGGCCCCGAGCGGCTGCTGAGCCGGTCGAGATAGAGGTTGATGGCCGTGGGCGCCTGGAAGGCGCGGTTGTACGTCACCCGGAATGCCTGCGTTGGAGTGGGCTCGAACACCAGGCCCGCGCGCGGAGAGAATTCCTTTCCCTTCACCACCGAATGGCCGTCAACGCGCCCGGCCAGCACCAGACGCAGCTTGTCGGTCAGCCGCGATTCGCTCTGCAGATACACGCCGTACTGCCGGATCTTGTCGTTGGCCTCGTTGCGCCCGTACACGGTGCCTTCGCTGATCGGCTCCGTGTTCAGGTAGTCCACGCCATAGGTGAAGTCCTGCCGCCCGTCGACCAACGAGAGACCGTGCTGGAGCTGCCCGACGATCAGCCGCGACTTGTCCGTGACGCTCTCGCCGGTGCGTGTGGTGTACGTGCTTCCCGAGTTGCCGATCTCCGCGTACGTCTGCGCGAAGAAGCGCCCGGAGCTGGCACGCAGCTGATAGTGATCCACCGTGTATGCGTTCTGCGCAGCGGGACTGATGCCCGTGAGCTCCGTGCTGCTGTTGCTGGAGCGCCCCACCTGCAGCACGGTCGTCAGGCTTGGCACCGGCCGATAGTCGGCGCGGAAGTCCACACCGTAGCGGCGCGCATTCTCCGGCCGCAACCCGATGCGCGTGAGCGCGAACAGCGACGGCGTGCGCGCGATACTGTCCGACACCTGGGACTCCGTGATACCGGCCGCCAGCGCTCGAGTGCGGAAGGCGGCAAGCGACGTCTGCGCTACACCGCGAAGCCGCGTCTCGGTGGTGTCGGCCAGCGGCCATTCACGCGCCGTGAAGGTGCTGCCCGACAACTTGATGCCGAGGTTGTCGGTGATCTTCTGCGAGGTGCGGAAGCTGCCAAGGAAGGCGTTCCGTTCGCCGGCCGCTACGCTCACGACGGTGCCGCTGCTCACCAACGGGCTCTTGGTCAGGAGGTGGATCACGCCGTTGGCCGTGTTCGGCCCGTACAACGCCGCCGCCGGTCCAAGCACCACCTCGATCCGCTCCAGGTCATCTGCGCCCGGCGAGAGCGCGGAGAACCGGTTCACCTGAAGACCTGGCACGGCGGAAATGCGGTAGTCCGTGAGCACCTGCAGTGCGCTCGAGAATGCGGCGTTGAATCCGCGCACCACCACGTTCGCCCCCAGCACTCCCGTCTGCGCGATGTCGACGCCGGGTACCGAGCCGAGATGGTCGGCCGTGCTAATGCCCGGCCGCTTCTCGATCACGTCCGCGCTCACCACCGACACCGACGCAGGCGCTTCCTGCGCCCGTTCGGCGCGGCGCGACGCGCTGACCACTACGGCGTCGAGCTGGCTTGGCGTAGCGACCAGAGCGAAGTCGAGCGTCGTTGTGCCGTTGGCGGTGATGTCCACCGGATCGCGCCGCGGGTTGTAGCCGATCGCCGTGACGGAAAGCTCGTGACGCCCAACGGGTAGTCCGGTAATGCGATACCGGCCATCTTCCCCGGTGACTGTGCTCCCCGCCACCGCGCCGCCCGTCGCGAGGACGCGCACCCGCGCGCCAGTCACCGGCGCACGAGTGGCTCCCTCGCTGATGCGACCAATCACGCTGCCGGTCTGCGCCGACGCGGCCTCCGTCAGGCAGATGACCGTCACCACTCCAAAAAAGAACGCTCTCATACGGTGCCTTCCTATGTAGGTAGGTGCGTCGAGCAGTCTGGTCGGTCGTCCGCCGGAGCCGGACCTGGTGGAATACTCCAGCGTGCGGCTGTCAACACCTGACCCAGCCTCTCCGTCATCGGGAACGACTAACCACTATCGGGCGAGGTGACGGCGGGAGATCGCGCTTGGGGCGAGCCAGTCGTGTTCGGCCGACGAATCGGAAGCGACAGCATCGTCTCGCCCCAATGCAGGGCCAGCATCGCCGAGTCGGCCTCACGGGCGAGACAGGGCATGGATCAAAAAAACGTACGTCAGCCGGGGACGGTCCGCCAGCCGACGCGACAATCACGCGGTGATCAAACCGTAGAAGATTTGCGTGATTTCCGACCGGGAACCACGCGGGCTGTGCGAGTGGTGCAATGATGCGCGCGTACCCGCTTCCCGCCCTCCGTCGCTGCTGGATACCGGCGACAGGGAGCCACCCGGCGCGCCACACGAGAACGGTGCAGCGCGCATCAAACTCACGCGAGCGACGTCAGAACCGCGACGCCGCGAGCGTGATGTCTGCACCAGCCCAGGCGGCGGCGAACCGTTTCTCCACCGCCGCCGCTTCGTCGGCCTTTCCCTGCGACTTGAGTGCGGCCGCGAGCCCGAACAACGACCAGCCGTTCTCCGGAAAGCGTTTGAGGTCCTCCCGGTAGACGGCTTCCGCTTCCGCGCCCTGGCCGGCCTTCAGGAGCGCCGCGCCCAGTGACTGACGGATCGGGTAGTACCACTTGGGTGGCTCGGAGTAGAGTCCCGCGTTCTCGATCGTGAGCGCTACACGGAAGTGCGCGATGCCCTCGTCCACCTTCCCGCCACGCACCGCCATCTCGGCCATAAGCGCGTGCATCGCGATCGAGACGGGTGCCTTGGGTTCGGCGTTTGCCGGCGTTGCGCTGTCGATCGCCTTGACGCTGTCCAGCGCCAACTGCGCGCCGGCCATGTCGCCCTTGGCCGCGTGGGCGACGCCGCGCGCGTAATACGCCATCGCCAGCGGGAATCTCAGGTCCGCGGGAGGCAGCTGCTCGGCAAGCACCTCGTCCCACTTGCCGAAGGTCGTCAGCGTCAGCGCGTAGTAGGGCACCATCTCCTGGAGCATCATCGCCTGGCGCGCGACATCGAGGTTCACCTTCGTCTTCAGCTGCTTCGCGTTCTCGAGTGCCTTCGCGCTCTGGCCCGCCATCGTAGAGACGAAGGCGAGGAAGTGGATGTTGTGCGGGTAGTAGCCGAGCGAGTAGAGCGTGGTCTGCTTCTGTCCCTCGATGAAGGTCTCGTCGGTGTGGATCGCGTGAACGTTGCTGGCGGCGGCATCGGCGTAGCGCCCGACGCGGACGTAGATGTGCGCGGGCATGTGCACCATGTGTCCCACGCCTGGCATGAGACGGGCGAGGCGCTCGGCACAGGGAATGGCCTTCAGCGGATCCACGGCCTCGACGGCGTGGATGTAGTAGTGGCAGGCGCCCGGATGCTCCGGATCCTTGGCGATGACGCGCTCGAGCTGGCGCACGATCTCGGTCGTGCGCGGATACGGCTTGCCGTCCGGGGTCCAGTAGTTCCACGGCCGAAGATCCATCATCGACTCGGCGTAGAGCGCGGCGGCGTCGAGATCCTTCGGCCACAGCGTGGCGACCTTGCCCATCGCACGCGAATAGGCGGAGTCGTGCTTTGCGCGGTCAGTCGTTGGCATGGGTCCATAGCGCGCCGCGACGGCGTTGATCCAGGCGCGCTCCCATCTTGTCGTATTGCCAAGCAGCCTCACGGCCTTCCGCGACGCCACGTAGGCCGCGGCACCGCTGGCGGAGTCCATCCCGGCGTTGACATGGGGTCCGTACGCATACGCCACGCCCCACCAGCACATGGCGCACCGGGCATCCAGCTCGGCGGCGCGCGTGAACGACCGTATCGCCTCGGCGTGATTGAAGCCATAAACGAGGCGCAGCCCCTGGTCGAAGTACTGCTGCGTGAGAGGCACCGCCGTGCTGATGGCGCGGTGATGCGGGCCGAGGTCGGTGTACAGCGGAACGGGGCCCTGCTGGGCGGGGAGGATCGATGCGAGGAGAAGCAGGGCAGGGGCGATGCGGAGCAGCACGGCGTCTCCTTGTTGTCGTCCGCGTCTATTCTAGTGACACAGTGGTCTTCCGCAAGACGACGGCGGAGCGGGAGCCAGACGCATTGACCATTTGCTTCGCGAGGCCGGAAGTGCTTGACAGCTGCAACGATTAGTTCGGCCGCCGGCGCGTTGCCGCCGGCGCGACCTCACTTACGTGCCCACCGACGACGCGCCATCGCTCGCCTCCCTCGCGCGCCCAGACGCGCGTGTACCGGAACGTGCCACGCACGACGTTGCCGTTGACCTCGACCGTGAGCCGTGCGCGTAGCGCCGTGACCGCAACGTCCGGTCCGACGCGGCGGATGTGCAGCTCTTCAGGCACGTGAAGATGAAACCGAACACCGCCTGACGCGTGCGCTGCAAGGTCTTGTGCCTTGGTCCCGAGCTGGCCGTCCGGCCCCGTGAAGAGAAGCCGGTCAGCGATCAGGAGGTCCAGAGCACCTACGTCTGCGGCGAGTTGTGCAGATCGAAGTTGCTCCTCGAGCGCAACGATCTCTGGATCAGGTGCGCCGCGTACGGCGTCCTCCATGGAGCTGGTGTCAGTAGTCCTCATGGATGCAAGCAGTTCATTCCATTCCGCGCTCCGAAGAATGTGTGCTATCTAACGAAACACGTTCTGCTGCAAGGCGACCCGTAGAAGGGCGCATCCCGGTCACAATAGCCCGCTCGCTTTGTCGGCAGCAAGTGGCGTAACGATCGTCCACGCGTCCTCGATCTCATTCTCGATCACCCAGAAATACTTAGGTATTGACCTTAGTATAATTCGGTGATAGACTCTCTGAGTCAGGTTGGGTAGCTCAACGAATCGAATGGTGTCGACATGGTTCAATCCGCAGTCGCTGACGACGTCTTTCATGCCTTGTCCAATCCGACTCGGCGGAAAGTCCTGGAACAGCTGTCTGCCGGACCAGCCACGGTCAGCGAGCTGGCAGCACCGTTCGACATGAAACTCCCCTCGTTCGTGCAGCACCTCTCGGTGCTCGAACAGAGCCGGCTGGTGAAGTCGAAGAAGCGGGGGCGGGTGCGGACGTATGAGATCGCACCCGAACGATTCAAGGTCGCGGAGAACTGGCTGGCCGAGCGGCGTCAGTTGTGGGAAGCCCGATTGGACCGGTTCGACAAATACGTCAAACAACTCAAGGCAACGGAATCCAGATCATGAGCAAGCACTTCACGATCAATCCAAAGGTTGATTTCGTTCTCGAACGGTTCATCGACGCTCCCAGGCATCTCGTCTGGGAGGCGTTGACGAAACCCGAGCATCTCAAGGAGTGGTACATGCCCAAGCCCTGGGGTGCTGTTTCGAATTGCGAACTGGACGTGCGACCGGGCGGCATGTTCAGCATCGACATCGCAACAGGAGAGGGCCAGGAGTTTCCCAATCTCGGCTGTTTCCTGGAAGTCGTTCCGATGGAGCGACTCAGCTGGACTTCGATGTTGTTTCCCGGCTATCGTCCGGCAGTCTTCGACGACATTCCGATCACGGCCATCGTCACGATGGAAACCGTGGGAAGGGGGACGCGCTACGTTTTCACGGCGCTGCACCGGGATGAAGCTGACTTCGAGAAAAACAAGGCGTCAGGTTGGCAGCAGGGGACCGAGATGGCCGTCGATCAGTTCGTGGCGCACGTGACGTCGATGAAGTAGCGCCCATGCGCACCGATGCCGTTACTGACGCACATAGCGCAAGTGTGTAGCGGCTGGGCCATCAAGAACCTTGTCAATGCGGAACTGGGGCCCGGGCTCGCGCAGGTTCTCGAAGAGACGACGCCCGCCGCCGAACAACACGGGTGCCAAGGCGATTTCCAGCTCATCGACGATACCCAGGTTCAGGCACTGCTGGATCACGTCGGCTCCACCCGCGATACGAATATCACGACTGCCCGCGGATTCCCGAGCCAAACCGAGGGCGCGCTCCGGCCCGTCATTGATGAAGTAAAAGGTCGTCCCACCGGGGCGTACCCAGGGTTCGCGTCGCACATTGGTGAGTACGTAGACCGGCGTGTGAAACGGAGCCTCTTCCGGCCAGGCGATTTCGCCCTGGTCGAACATTCGCTTGCCCATGACGTTGGCGCCGATGCGCTCCGTGGTGTTGCAAAGCAGGTCATTCACCGAGCCGGTCTCTCCGCCTGGTCCGAGCTTGAGGTTCTCGCGGAAGTACTGCTGGTTGACGATCCACGCCATCAGTGCGCCCCACTTGGCTCCCCAATTCCTGTACTCGGGATTGTTCATGGTCATTCCTTCCGGTGCCATGTAACCATCGAGGCTGAGCGCAATGCTGGCGAATACCTTGCTCATGATTCTCCTCTCACGCGTTCGGATGTCGACCTGGCGCAAAATTGCGCGCGGCCACTCGCCGCGCAGGCATTCCTAGATGATGCGATGCCCGAACGCGCTCATTGCCAGCTGCACAGCCAACTCCGCCGTGCGATTGCGTTCGTCGAGCACCGGGTTCGTCTCCACGATGTCCAGGCCCACGAGCTTGCCGGTGTCGGACAACATCTCCATCGCGAGCTGCGCCTCTCGATAGGTGGCGCCGCCGCGCACCGGAGTACCCACGCCCGGCGCATACGTGGGATCCACCCAGTCCATGTCGCACGACACCCACAGCCGCTCCGATTCCGACGTCGCCACCGCGATGGCGCGCCGCATCACTTCGCGTAATCCCAGTTCGTCGATGTCGCGCATGGTGAAGCAGGTAAGCCCCCACGCCTTGATCGCCTCCTTCTCCGGACCATCCAGCTCGCGGATCCCGACGAGCGCGAGCCGCTTGCGCGACAGCGCCGGCGTCGAGCCGGCAATCGACGCGAACTGCGCGTCGCCATGGCCAAGCAGGTGCGCCAGCGGCATGCCGTGCACGTTGCCGGTGTGACTGGTGCCGGGCACGTGGAGGTCGGCATGTGTGTCCAGGTAGACGCAGCCAACCGACTCTCCCCGTTCCGCGAAATGTCGCGCTGCACCCGCCAGCGAGCCGGCGACGAGTGAATGATCTCCACCCAGCACGAGCGGCACGTCGCCATGCGCGATGGCATCGGCGGTCTCGGTCGCAAGCTCCTCGCACACCTGCGCGATGAGCGGCAGAA
>JBDSSY010000223.1:0-5976 GCA_039928585.1 Gemmatimonadaceae bacterium
ACTCCGACCAAGACGGACGACGCGAAGGGATACGATCGGGGCGCCACGGCGATCACGTCGGCGAAGTACATGAGCATGACGCACCCGTACTCGGCGGGCGCGCTCTGCATGAGCGTCGTGGACTTCCTGCGGTGGCAGACCGCGCTGACGAGCGGGCGCGTCGTGAGCCCCGCGTCGTACACCATGATGTCGACGTCGGACACCGTGTCGAGCGGCAAGCCGACCACCTTTGGGTTCGGCCTCGCGACGGCGCTTCTTGGCACGCACCGCATCGTGCAGCACGGCGGCGGCGTGAACGGCTTCAATACCGCGCAGATGTGGTTCCCCGACGACTCGCTGCGCGTGGTCGTCTTCTCCAACACGGTGGGCTCGAATCCGGGTCTGTTGGCGATGACTCTCGCGTCGGCCGTGCTTGGCGTTCCGATGCCGGTGCCCGCCCGCGCTGGAGCGGCGCCGCCTGCGCCGCAGCAGCGCACCGTGTCCATCGAGTCTCTCCTGTCGGCGCCGTTCCCGTCAAGCATGTCGGCCGCACCCGCGGGCGGAGGCGTGGCGTGGGTCCAGAACGATCGCGGCATGCGCAACGTGTGGGTCGCGTTCCCACCGGCGTATCAGGGGCGGCAGCGCACGTCGTTCACCGCGGATGACGGCCAGGAGATCGGCGGCATCGAATGGACGCCGGATGGGAAGACGCTGTTCTTCGTTCGAGGCGGCGGCGCCAACCGCGCCGGCGAGGTGCCGAATCCCACGAGCGATCCCGCCGCAATGGAGCAGGCGATCTGGCGCGTGCCCATTGCGGGCGGAACAGAGGTGCGCGTCACCCAGGGCAGCGGCGTTGCGATCTCACCCCGGGGCGACACCTTCGCCTTCACGCGGCGTGGGCAGATCTGGTCCGCCCCAGTGGATGGGAGCAGGGAGCCTTCACAGCTCGCCAACCTGCGCGGCAGTTCCAGCCTGGGGAGATGGTCGCCCGACGGATCGAAGCTCGTGTTCACCAGCAACCGCGGCGACCACGCCTTCGTCGGCGTGCTCGACCCTGCCAGCAAGACGGTGAAGTGGCTTGCGCCGAGCGTGGATCGCGATGGTCAGCCGGTCTGGTCGCCCGACGGTGCGCGCGTCGCCTTCCTGCGCATGCCGACCTCGTCGCAGCTCACGTTGTTCAAGCCGGTGCGAAGCGCGCGGCCGTGGTCGATCATGATGGCCGACGTCGCCACCGGCTCGGCGAAGACGGTGTGGGCCGCCGAGCGCGGAATGGGCAGCGCGTACCGCAACGTCGTCGGCGATCAGCTCATGTGGGGTGCCGGCGACCGGATCGTCTTTCCGTGGGAGCGCACCGGGTGGACGAGTCTCTACTCCGTGCCGGTGAGTGGCGGCACCGCGACGCTACTCACCCCGGGAGCGTTCGAGGTGGAGTATGTGTCGCTGTCGCCCGATCGCACGCAAGTCGTGTACAACTCCAACCAGGGCGACATCGATCGTCGCGACGTGTGGCGCGTGGCGGTCGGCGGCGGCGCGGCGCCGATGGCGGTGACGACGGGCAGCGACATCGAGTGGGAGCCTGCGCTCACCAGCAACGGCGCGATGGTGTTCTTCAGCGCGGGTGCGCGCAAGCCAGCGCGCGCGATGATCGCTGTGGCGAACGCCGCCCCGCGCGAGCTCGCACCCGGAACCATACCGGCCGACTTCCCCGAGCGCGCGATGGTGGAGCCGCAGGCAGTGATCTTCACGTCACCCGACGGAATGAAGATTCACGCGCAGCTCTTTCTGCCGACCGGCGCGGGATCCGGTGAGAAGCGACCAGCGGCGATCTTCTTCCACGGCGGCTCGCGGCGGCAGATGCTCCTGGGTTGGAACTACGGCAGCTACTACAACAACGCGTACGCCTTCAATCAGCTCCTCGCCAGCAAGGGGTACGTGGTGTTGAGCGTGAACTACCGCAGCGGCATCGGCTACGGGATGGAGTTCCGCGAAGCGTTGAACTACGGAGCTTCCGGAGCGAGCGAGTACAACGACGTCGTCGGCGCCGGCCGATTTCTCGCGAGCCGCAGCGACGTCGACGCGAGGCGCATCGGATTGTGGGGCGGGTCGTATGGCGGCTTCCTCACCGCGATGGGCCTGGCGCGCAATTCGAACATGTTCGCCGCGGGCGTGGACTTCCACGGCGTGCACGATTGGAATGTCGGCATTCGCACCTTCGTGCCGAGCTACAGCACGCTCGAGAATCCGCGCGACTCGCTGCTCGCCTTCCGGTCGTCGCCGCTGGCGTCGCTGAAGACCTGGCGCTCGCCCGTGCTCGTCATTCACGGCGACGACGACCGCAATGTCTCGTTCGCCGAGACCGTCACGCTGGTGGAACAGCTTCGGGATCAGGGCGTGGAGGTGGAGCAGCTCGTGCTGCCGGACGAGGTGCATGGCTTCCTCCGTCACTCGAGCTGGGTGCAGGCCTACAACACCGCATCGGACTACCTGGACCGGAAGCTCGGGGTGAAGGGCAACGCAGCTCTGGCGGGCAGGCCGTGATCAAAACCAAGCTGCTTGCCATCGTCGCGCTTGCGTCGTCCTCGTGCACTCAGCTTCCGCGATCGACACCGCCCGCGACGGAGGTCTACGCCATCCGTTACGGAACACTGCGCAACTTTCCCGTCGCGAGCCTCATTGCCGGCGCCGATACCGTCAGACGCCTCGACGTCGCGCTCACGATCTGGCTCGTCAAGCTGCCCGGCGGGCGCAATGTGCTGGTGGATGCCGGATTCTACCGCGACAAGTTCATGCAGCGGTGGAAGCCATCCGACTATCAGCGTCCCGCTGACGCGATTCGCGCCGTGGGCCTGCGCCCGGACGACATCACCGACATCATCGTGTCACACGTACACTGGGACCACATGGACGGGCTGGACCTCTTTCCCCGTGCGCGCATGTGGATCCAGCGCGCGGAGTACGCGCATCATGTAGACGACGCCGGTCGCTCGCGCGACCGTGCCGTGGACTCGCTCGATGCCGCGATGCTCGCTGAACTGCGACGCGCGGGACGCGTGGAGCTCGTCGATGGCGATAGCGTCGAGATCATCCCCGGCATCCGCGTCTACACTGGCGGTCGTCACACATTCGCCTCGCAGTACGCCGGCGTCGACACGCCGAACGGCACGGTGGTGCTGGCATCCGACAACATGTACCTCTACGAGAACCTCGAGCGCCAAGTGCCGATCGCACAAACGCTCGATCCGGTGTCGAACCTCGCGGCACAGGATCGCATGCGGCGGCTCGCGGGAAACGAACGGCTCATCGTACCGGGACACGATCCGCTGGTGTTCACGAGGTTTGCCGTTCCGGGCGGCGGAGTGGCGCGAATACATTAGCAATCAGTCGTGAACGTACTCGGACGAGCGTCCACGACTGGCGGAGTCACCGCCGGATCAGCGCTTGGCGAACAGCGCGTTCGCTTCCGGCGACGTCAACTGCTCGCGCAACGCGTCATACGTCCCCGGGCCGAACAGTTCAGCGGCGGCGTTCCGAATCTGCGCCATGACCGCGCGAGCGAGGCCCGGCCCGACGCTCACGCGCGCTACACCGAGCGCGCGCAACTCCGCGATGGTCGGCACACCCGGCCCGCCGATCACGTTCAGCGGCGCGCCCACTTCCGCCGCGAGACGCCGGATGGTATCGGCGTCCATCACGAGCGGAACGAACACGCCATCCGCACCCGCTGCTGTGTACGCACGCGCTCGACGGACGGTCTCGGCGAATCGCTCTCCGTCAGCGCCGACCCTTTTCAAATACGTATCGACGCGGGCGTTGATGAACAGGTCGACACCGGCAGCCTTCGCCGCCGCGCGCGCCGCGGCGATGCGCGCCGCCTGCAGCCCGGACTCCAGCATCGGTGCACCATCCCGGCCCGGCGAATCCTCCAGGTTGATGCCCACTCCGCCCGCTGCGATCACGCCGCGAGCGGTGGCAGCGACGTCGTCAGGCGTGCCCTTGCCGTAGCCGCTCTCCACATCCGCCGTCACCGGCACGCGCACCGCCACCACGATGCGGCGCACCGCCTCGATCATCGCATCGCGCGTGAGCCCCTGTCCATCGGGATATCCGAGCGCCCATGAGACGCCGGCGCTGGTCGTGGCGATCGCCTTGGCGCCGGCAGTTTCGACGAGCCGAGCGCTCATCGCGTCCCACGCATTGGGGAGAATGAGAATCGGATCGGCGCCGGCGACATGAAGTTGCCGGAACCGGGCTGCAAGCTCGTGCTGCGTCATCGATCAGCCTCTCCTATCGCGTGTCCAGTCCCGGCGCCGTCGTCACCACGACGGTCTGCGAACTCTTCACCTTCCCCGCCGTCATCGTCACCACGTACTTCCCCGCGCGCACGAACTTCTGCCCCTCGCCACCGTACTCGCTCAACAGATCCTTCGTCGGCTTGAGATCCCACACCACGCGATTGATGCCCGGCGCCGGCGACCCGGTGAGGTTCGCGACCGGCCGACCGCTCTCGGTCGCGATGGCAAACTTCACGGGGCTGTCCCCGAGCTCCTTCAGGAAATATGTGAGCAGTGCGCCTGCCGGCGGATTCTCCCCGCGGAACTCGCTGCTGCCCGCCCACTGCTTGAATCCAGCGATGGGCGCGTACGCCTCCACCGTCCGGATCGGAAACAGCTGCCCCGCGCTCGCCAATACGCTCCGCGTCGCCTCGGCGATCGGACGCACGTCGTCCACCACGTACAGGCTACGACCATGCGTGGCGACGATGAGATCGTGCGTGGGCGTGATGAGAATGTCGTCCACCGCGACGGTGGGGAGCTTGCCGAACTTTGCCCACGAACGGCCACGGTCAATCGAGAGCAACAGGCCGAACTCGGTGCCGGCATAGAGCACATTGGGGTTCTTCGGATCCTCGCGAATCACCTTCACCGGCGCAGTCTTCGGAATGTCGGCTGCGATGTTCGCCCAGGTGCGGCCGCCATCGGCGGTGCGATACAGGAGCGGCGCATAGTTGCCATCGCGATGCGCGTCGATGGCGACGTACGCAACGTTCGCGTCGGCACGGCTCGCCTCGATGCGGCTGATCCAGTGCCCGCGTCCCGCAGCCGGCAGATTCGTCGACAGGTCGGTCCAGTGCGCGCCCTCGTCGTCCGTGCGCCAGAGCTTGCCGTCGTCGGTGCCGGCCCACAGCACGCCGCGCTTCACCGGTGACTCGGCCAGCGCGTAGATGACGCCGTAGTCCTCCGCGCCACTTCCCGTAGCGCGCATCTTCTCGAGATCCTTCGTCGACAGATCGGGAGAGATGACCGTCCAGTTCTCGCCATGGTTGGTGAGCTTGAACAGCACGTTGCCACCGTAGTACATGGCGCCTTTCTCATGAACGCTCGGCGCGAGCGGCGACATCCAGTGGAAGCGGAACGCCGGCTGCCCTTCCGTGGGCTCCGGACGGAGCCGCTTCTCCTGTCCGCTCGCCAGATCGAACCGCGTGAGATAACCCTGCTGCGATTCGGAATAGACGAGGTTCGGGTTCTCCGGATCGAAAGCGCAGTACGAACCGTCGCCACCGCCGATCGTCACCCAGTCCGCGTTGCGAATTCCTTCACCGGTGCGTGTGGCGAGCGTGCCAACCCAGTTGGTGTTGTCCTGCAATCCTCCGCAGATGCGCGACGGGTTAGCGGCGTCGACGTTGATACGATAGAACTCGCCGGCGGCAAAACGCGCGAGGTGATCCCAGTCGCTCGCGGCCGAATAGCTCTGATATACACCGCCGTCGGTGCCGAGGATCATGTGGCGCGGATTCGACGGATCGATCACGAGCGCGTGATTGTCGGGATGCACGTTCTTGAACCGGTCCTCTCGCCACGTGCGTCCGCCGTCGTCAGACACGTGCAGCGCGAAGCCGAGCACGTAGATCTTCTGGTCGTCGGTGGGATCCACGCGGATCTGGCTGAAGTAGAACGGGCGCGGATTCAGGTTGCTCATGCGCGTCCAGTGCGACCCGCC
>JBDSSY010000224.1:0-10517 GCA_039928585.1 Gemmatimonadaceae bacterium
CGAGCGCTGCACGAGAGCGAGGCGCTGACGCGGTGACGCGCCTCGGCGTCGTCGGGCACCGCGGCTACGACGGACTCCCCGCAGTCCTCGCCACGCTGCGGGCGCTCGCCCCGACGCTCGGCCTCACGCTGTCGTTCGAGGACACGATTCGTGACATCGCGGGACACGACGCCGCCCCCATCGTGGCCGCCGATGTGGACGCCATGCTCACCCTCGGCGGCGACGGTACGCTCCTCCGTGCCGCGCGAATCGTGGAAGGAACTCCGGCGCCCATCATCGGGATCAATCTGGGCCGGCTCGGATTTCTCACCTGTTGTCCCGCCAACAAGATGGAGACGGCGCTTCGCCGCTTCGTCGCCGGTGAGCATGTGGTGGAGCTTCGCATGACGCTGGATGCTCGCGTCCGCGACATCC
The DNA here is from genome assembly GCA_039928585.1 of Gemmatimonadaceae bacterium. Lineage (GTDB taxonomy): Bacteria > Gemmatimonadota > Gemmatimonadetes > Gemmatimonadales > Gemmatimonadaceae > AG11. The sequence continues at coordinate 415 of JBDSSY010000224.1, forward strand.
TTGGCGTCGAGCGCGCCCGTTGGAGGGCGCTCAACGACGTGGTGCTCCACAAGGGCGGGTTTGCCCGCGTCGTCACGATGCGCGTGCTGGCGAACGGGGAGACCGTGGCGCGCTATTCCGCCGACGGGATCGTCGTAGCTACGCCGACCGGCTCTACTGCCTACAACCTGTCGGCCGGAGGGCCGGTGGTATTCCCGACGCTCGAGACGATTCTCGTCACCGCCGTAAGTGTCCATACGCTCGCCATCCGTCCGCTCGTCCTGCCGCCGACGTTCGAAGTGATCGTGCAGGCAGAAGATGGTCCCGACGAGCTTCTGGTGACGGTCGATGGTCAGGTCGGAGCGACATTCGCCGTGGGAGAAGCGCTCGTCATCCAGCGATCGGCGCATTCCGTGCCGATCGTGCGATTTCCCGAAGGCAGCTTCTTCGCCACCATGCGCGAGAAGCTGCAGTGGGGCGGGCTGCTGGACAGGGACGAACCGGGACGATGCTGACCGAGCTTCGCATCAGGAACTTTGCGATCATCGAGTCGCTCACGCTGCCGCTGGCGCGTGGATTCAACGTACTCTCCGGCGAGACCGGTGCAGGAAAATCCATCATCGTTGGCGCGCTCGGTCTGCTGCTCGGGGAGCGTGCGAGCGGCGACCTCATTCGCACCGGCGCCGACCGGGCGACGGTGGAAGGTGTGTTTGACATCGCGGACCGGCCGGAAATCGCGGCGCTGCTCGACGAGCGCGGTATCGATGCAGACGAATCGCTGGTCGTGCTGAAGCGCGAGATCGTATCGGCAGGTCGTACTCGGGCCTGGGTGAACGGCACCACGGTAAGCGCGACCATGCTCGCTGAAGTCGGACGACTCCTGGTCAACCTGCATGGCCAGCACGAGTCGCAGACCTTGCTGGACGGCGACGCGCAGCGACGCATCCTCGATGCCTTCGCCGGCGCGACGGACGTCGCGCGCGAGGTGGAGCGAGCGTATGAGGCGGTCGCCGTGGCGCGTCGTGAAATCGTCGAGCTGCGGCGCCGCCGCGCGGACGCGGAACAACGCGCCGACTACCTTCGGCACGTGGCGGCCGAGATCGAGGGGGCACGGCTCGTCGACGGCGAGGACGTGCGACTCGAGGACGAAGCGCGCCGGCTGGAGAACGCGGAAGAGCTTCGGGCATTGGCGACCGGCATTTCAAGCGGCATCGAAGGCGACGAAGAAGCGGTGCTCGTGCGCCTCGGCGCCGTTGAACGCATGCTCGCCAGCATCCAGCGCATTGATCCCGCGCTCGCGCGGCTGCAGGAGCTGTACGATGCTGCGTACTATAATCTCGAGGCGCTGGCGCGCGAGCTCATCGAGTACGAGTCGTCGGTCGATCTGGATCCCTCGCGTCTGGACGAGGTGCGCCGACGGCGTGATCAGCTGTTCAAGCTGTCGAAGAAGTATGGGGCGACCGTCGCCGAGGTTCTGGAGGCAGGACGTCAGGCGCGCGCCGGCCTCGACCTCGTGGACTCGGCGCACCTCGACCTTCGCACGCTCGAGGAGCGGGAGCGCACGGCCGCGCAGCTGTTGCACGACTGCGCGGGGTCACTCACCGAGAAGCGCGTTGCGGCTGCGAAGCGGTTGGGTACTGCAGTCGACGAGGTGTTGCCTGCGCTCGGCATGACCGACGGTCGTTTTCACGCGGCGCTCGTCACGGCGAGGGAGCTGGGACCGGCGGGGGCGGAACTCGTGGAATTTCGCGTCTCGCTCAACATCGGACACGAGGAGCGCCCGCTGTCTCGCGTCGCGTCCGGAGGAGAATTGTCGCGCGTGATGCTCGCCCTCAAGACCATCCTCGCGCGGCTGGACCGGGTTCCCACCTTGATCTTCGATGAGGTCGACGCCGGCATTGGCGGCCGCGTGGGCTTGCAGGTGGGCGAGACCATGCGGCGCGTGGCGACGTACCATCAGGTCTTCGCGATCACGCACTTGCCGCAGATCGCCGCGCGCGGTCATCATCACATCATGGTGAGCAAGGGCGCGCGCGGCGGTGTCACTACGGCCGACGTCGCTGTGCTGGAGGGCGACGCGCGCGTGACCGAGATCGCACGCATGCTCGGCGGCGATCCGGAGAGCGATGTGAGTCGCGCCCACGCACGAGAGTTGCTCGACAGCGCGGCGGATCTTCCGGACGCGCCCGCGCCGCGGAGTGCTCGCGGAAGCAGTCGGTCGGCGAAACGCGCCTAGCCGTCGCGCGCTGGATCGCTCCGGGGACGATGGGCTCGACCGGCGCTTACGGCGCTGAGTATCGCCGGAACAGTTGATAAAACAGTCGTATCTCGATCTGCTCGCGCGACTGCTTCGCCAGCCCCGCGTCGCCGGTGACCGTCTCGAGATGCGCGAACGACACTTCGACCGGATAGCGCGCCCGCCCACGCTGGTATCCATCGACGGTCGAGTAGCGGATGCCAAGACCCACACGTTGCGCGGTGCGTGCGGATCCGCTCGTCGTCTGGATGGGCTCCGCGCCGCAACCGATGCATGGATCGACGACGCCCGACGCTTCTCCACTGTACGTCGTCGCGCCGATACGCTCCAGCCCGTAGTGCGCGTTGAGCGCGAGCGACTCGCTGACGAGAAAACGTGGTGTGACGTCGATGCCCAGTACGTCGCCCGCCGTGCGCCTGCGTTCCACGAAGAGAGGATACGGGAACGCGGCCTCCGGATCCCCGTAGAGCGCCGCCTGCACGGTTCGACCGAATGACTTCGCATAGCGTGCAGCGACCGTTCCGCCGAGCCGCCCGACGATCACGTCCCACGCCGTGCGAACAGTGACGCCCGCCCCATCGCCGGTGGCGATGTCGAGGAGGCTCTGTGCAGAGTCAGGACGGCTCGTGGGCAGCCGGACCGAGGCAGCGACTGCCAGGCGGCTCTGCATGCGCGGTGGACGCGCGGAATCGCGCTGAAACTTGTCGAACACGAGGTACTGCGCTCCGATCGCGATATCGCCCAGCCCGAATCGTTCGGTGGTGCGAATGGAGTCGAGTCCACCGCCAATCGGACCCTGAAGCAGCCCGGGGGTCGCACGGGCGCGATTTCCCTGCAGGTCGAAGTACGAGAAGTCGGTGGGCGCAGTGAAGATTCCCGTTGCAGCGCCCGCGTTGGCACCGAGGTACTGCTGCAGTCGTTGGTTGAGCTGAATGCGCCGTGCATCGAGTGCGTCGGCCAGGTCGCTGGACGCGCGTGGAGCGACGATCGTGTTCTCGGCATTCACGCCGAGAACGCGCACGGCAGCGGCGAAGCTCCGTGCCCGATCGCGGGCCGATGTGGCATCGGCCATGTTGGCGTTCACCGCCGCGCAGCCGGCGGCTGATGGATTGGCGGGACATCGCGCGAGAAGCACGCCGAGACTGTCTGCCGAGCGCTGGAACGCGACGGCGACCAGCAGATTGCTCGCCGCGGCCCCTGCGCGCGCCGCAGCGGCAACGTACCCGACGTTCGCCCGCGTCGAATCGCCGCTCACGATTGCTTGAGCCACGCGTCGCGTCTGGACGATCGGCACGATCACCCCAACTGACAAGCGCCGCGTCAGCCCGTACTCGAGCGAAATGGGCGTCGTCACGGTGCGGGCGTTGCTGGTGACCTGCAGCCGGCCGAGCGACAACCGCAGCAGGGGATCCTGCACCAGGGTTCGCAGGCCGAGTTCGATCGGGATCAAGCGAGGTAGCTGCGCGCTGCCGAGTGAATCCGTAGACAGTGCCGCACCGAGGGGCACGAGGCCGCCAGACTCACCAAAGCGCTGGTCGAAACGCGTCCACACGTTTGCCAGCCGAAAGCGCAGCATGCCGGCGGGCACCGGTGCGGCGTCGTCGAGATGCGACAGCGGCGACTGCGCGACGACGGGCGCCGCGAGCAGCGCGACGAGCAGCCCGACGTATGAAGCGACGCGAAGGATGGTAGCGACGGCGGTGATGGATGAGACGAGCGAGGGCATGGGGCGGAAGGTTATCATTGGGGCGCCGCACCAACAACGTCCTCCGCGAACTCCGTGACCTACCTCGCTCTTCCCTCGGTGCCCTGGCAACTGACGGGCAATCACTGGCTCGCGATTCCCTGCATCCATCCGGCGGACGGCGCCATCCACGCCGTCAGCATGCTGCACCGTGGCGCCCGCGCTGCCGTGGAGTTCGCCGGTGATGCGGGTTTCGTCGACGGCACGGGCGCTGCGCTGCTTCGCCCCGTCGTCGAAATCGATGGAGTGGTGCACGCGCTGGCGCGCGGCACCATGGTCTGGGAGCGGGTCGCGCAATGGCTGCCCACCTTCACCTGTACGCTCGGCGACATCGTGGTCCGCGGCACCGTGTTCGCGCCGCACGGGCGTGATGCGGACGTGGCCGGGGCCGTCTACGCAGTGGGTGTGGAAAATCGCGGCACCACGTCCCGTCACGTCGTGGTGCGCATGGAGGGGTCGCTCGGTCACCGGCAGCTGCGCGTTCGCACCGCGCGTCCGGCCGAGGACAGCCCGCGCGTGGCGCGCACTGCGAACGATCTGGTGTTGCTGGAGGGAAGCGCGCAACCAGGACTCGTCGCGCTCGCTGTAGGAGCGGATGGCGCCGCCGATGTCGAGGTGCAGGGCACATCGTTCTCGCTGACGCGCGCGCTCGACGTCGCCGGTGGCGAGAACGCCCAGGCGGCGTTCTACCTTGCCGCCGGTCCGGAGCGCGACGGGGCCGAGGCGACGGTGGCGGTGCTGCGGCGCCGCGGGTGGCGTGCCCTGCTCGCAGGGACGCGCGATGCGCTGCAACAGCTCGAGCAGAGCACCGGAAGCGACGCCATCGATCGATTGATCAACCGTAACCTCCTGTTCGCGTATTTCTACGGCGTCGCGCGCGCGATCGATGATGCGCATTACTACCTGGTGCGCACGCGCGCACCCTGGCATGGTGCGGGCGTCACGGTGCGCGACTGGGATGCGCTCATGTGGACGCTACCTGCCGTGCAGCTGGCCGATGCGGGACTCGCGCGCGAGCTGCTGCTGCGGATGTGCGAGCTGCACGCGTACGCGCCGGGGCAGGGCGTGCACTACTTCGACGGCACGCTGTTCGAATCCGGGTTCGCGCTCGAAGGTGTCGCGGCCTATCCCATCGCGGTCGACCGGTACATCCGCGACACGGGGGACGGTGCGATCGTCGACGAGCCGGCCATCGGTGACGCACTCTATCTCGCCAGCGAGGACATCAAGGACCGGCGCGACAGCCGCGTGCCATTGTACTCCACGGACGTCACCCCGAGTGGCGCGCCGGCCGCGCAACCGTTCACGCTGCACGCGAATGCCGCGGTAGCCCATGCGCTCGACGTGCTGCGGCGCACCCTCGACGAGCAGACGTCACGGGAGATCGAGGATCCTGCCGCAGTGCGTGCGGCATTGCGACGGCACTTCGCGCCCGACCGGGATCTCAAGGGAAGGCTGTATGCGGCGATCGACCTGGCAGGGCAGATGAGTCTGGACGACGAGCCATCGGCCAGCGCGTTCTGGCTGCCGATGTACGAGGCGCTCGACCGACAGGATTCGTTGTTCCGTCGCACGGTCAAGGTGATTCCGCCCGCGCACGAATCACTCGTGCGACAGATTGCCCGCCTGGTCGGTCCGGACACCAGGGTCGTGCTGGAATGGCTACGCCGCGCACCCCTGCACGATGGCGTCGCGGCGGAGCTGGTCGACGATCAGGGACTCGCCCGCGCCAACGGCGGCGATGCCGCGCTCTCAGGACTGCTGGCCGCTACAGCGTGGTACGCGGTGCATGCGCTCGGGGTGAAGGTGTGAGAGACGGTAGGCCGGTAGGTCGGTAGGTCAGAAGCTCCGGGCCACGTGTCGATTCCCGGCCGTGCACTCCGCGCGTTATATTCGCCATGTGGTGCGGGAATAGCTCAGTTGGTAGAGCACAACCTTGCCAAGGTTGGGGTCGCGGGTTCGAGTCCCGTTTCCCGCTCTGTGTTCAGGTGAGGTGAATGAGAGGACGAACGGACGGGGGAGCGAACGCTCCCCCGTTTGATTTGAGCGGGCCGCGCGCCGGGATGGCGAAACTGGCAGACGCGCGAGACTTAAAATCTTGTGTCCGAAAGGACATCCGGGTTCGATCCCCGGTCCCGGCATCGCTGCCCGCGCATTTTTCGTCATGGAACGAGGCCCGTTCGCGAACGCGAGCGCCGCGCCACTTTCCCATGGTACGCCCTGGCCCGTGCGACCGCAGGGCAGGCGCGGTCGTGTTCGCAGTACCAGCCATGTCGGTCGAAGAACACGAGATGTGTGCGACGATGCCCTTCGAGTCCTTCATCCACCCTGTACAACAGCCGAACCGAGGTCGCGGCACCACAGACACGCCTCGGATCGAGCGATCGAATCCGCACGCCGACTTCTCGACCAGTGGTCGGCGGCCGCATGCCCCGCCGCGCGCCAGGTCGCTCGTCCGCCGCGCTCCGTGACGCAGCGATCGCGGCTGCGCGCCGCCGCCGCCCGGCCGATCGGCCGGGACTCGCATCCGCGGGCGCAGGACCGATTCCCTTCCCACGCGAGATACGAACGACATCGATTGGCAGGTTTTTCTGGACTTGCCCCACCTCGGCTCCTGAAATCCGTTACGGTCGTCATGCAGTTTCGGTCTTTGTTCGGTATGGCAATCTATGGAGGCAGGGTACGCACGTCAACGGATGTCTACGACGATGCACGGTGGGATGGAGGGTGCCCCCGAGCTGATCAGCGAATTGAGACGGCAGCGACGAGCGCCGCCCCTCGTTCCGACGGATCGATCTCCCATGGCGCGTGTTGTGCACTTTCTTGGTGCGAGCATCACTCCTGAGGAGGTCGTCGCATGGATCGAGGAAAAGATTTTCTGAAGAGTCAGGTCAACAACGCCGTGATGCAGCACAAGGCGTTCGTCGAGAACCTCATCGCCCATGAAAAGCAGGCGGACGACGAGCGCTTTCGCGCGTTGTGCGCGAAGTTTTCCCCCAAGGCCGCGGCGCACCAGCAGATGCTGGAGGATTACCAGCGCGAGCTCGGCGCAGAGATGGGCGCTGGCAAGGCATTTCTCGGCAAGGCGCTCGGCGTGGCGCGCGATCTCGCGGATTCAGCACGGGAGAGTGACTTCCTGCGCCTCGTCGGCGACATCGTCACTGCGCGGCAGAGTGAGGACACATTCAAGACCTTCCGTGATGCCGGACGCCAGCTCGGCATTCAACGCCTGGCGCAGATCGGCGAACACGGCGAACGCGATCACGACGAGTATGCGAAGGAAGCCAACAAGCTCTGCGCGCAACTGTTCGTGGAGCACGTGAAGCAGGGCGACACCAGCGGCATCGGCATGGCCGCAACGTCCGGCGCATCGGCCGAACGCACGATCTGATCGCGAGCGACCGTTCGGCGAACAGGCTTCGCCGTTCGTCGCTCTGGGTTCGCCGTACGCCGTTCCAGTTCGCCGTTCGCCGTACGCCGTTCCAGTTCGCCGTTCGCCTCACGCGAAGTTCAGGGCACATCGCCAGTGGCGGTGTGCCCTTCGCCGTCTCCACCGCGTCGCGCCGTCCTCGTCTCGGACCAACGACGCCGGCAATCCTCCCGTCGTTGCAGCTTTCCCGCTACTTTCTGCGCATGACCGACGTCGTTGCACTTGCCGCCGAATTGCTCGCCCTGCAATCATCCACCGGGTCCGAGGGACCCGCAGTGGACTTCGTGTCCCGCTGGCTCGTCGCTCGCGGCTGGAACGTCACGACGCAGGAGGTCACCAAGGGACGCGCGAACGTCTGGGCGTCGCGAGCGGGTGGCGGGGTCACCTTCTCGACGCACCTCGACACCGTTCCGCCGTACTTGCCGCCGCGGCTCGAGGGCACGCGTCTCTACGGCCGTGGCGCATGCGACGCGAAGGGCATCGCAGCGGCGATGCTGTGCGCGGCGGAGCGACTCACCGCAAGCGGAGAGATGCGGATCGACCTGCTGCTCGTCGTCGGTGAGGAGAAGGGGTCCGACGGCGCGCGCGCCGCGAATCACCTGCCGGCCACGAGCCGCTTCCTCGTCAATGGCGAGCCGACCGAGAGCAAGCTCGCGTCGGGTGCCAAGGGATCGCAGCGCGTCGTCGTGCGCACGCGCGGCCGCGCGGCGCACTCGGCGTACGCCGAGCTTGGTGTATCGGCGATCGAGCCGATGCTCGCGCTCCTCCCCACCGCGAAGTCGCTGCCACTCCCCACGGATCCGATCCTCGGTAAGACGACGGTGAACATCGGCACGATTCGAGGCGGCACCGAGGCCAACATCATCCCGTCGCTCTGTGAGTCCGAGCTGATGTTTCGGCTCGTGAGCGACGTCGCCCCGTTGCGCGAGGCGGTGACCCGGTGGGCAGACGGCAAGGCAGAGCTCGAGTGGGGGTCGCACATCCCCGCTCAGCACTTCCACACCATTCCCGGCTTCGAGGTCGCGCCCATGGCATACACCTCGGACATCCCGCTGCTCTCACGGTGGGGAACGCCCCTCCTGTTCGGGCCCGGCTCCATTCACGTGGCGCACACCACTGACGAGTACATCGACGTGGACGAGTTGCGCGGCGCCGTCGACGCGTACGAGCGCATCGCCCGGGCGGTGCTGGCCTCATGACGTCCCTCACGCCGTCCGCTCGCATTCCCGTAGCTGTACTCGGCGCCACCGGCGCGGTGGGCCAGACCTTCATCCGGCTCCTTGCCGATCATCCGTGGTTCCGTCTCGCCGAGCTTGCGGCATCGGAGCGCTCGGCGGGAAAGCGTTACGGTGACGCCGCACGGTGGATTGGCGATACGATGCCCGAGGCGGCGCGCGACATGATGGTGCTGCCCTGTGATCCGGCGCTCGTCACCTCGCCACTCGTCTTCTCGGCGCTCGACTCCAGTGTGGCGGGCGAGGTGGAACTGGCATTCGCGCGTGCCGGCCGCCTCGTGCTCAGCAACGCCAAGAATTTCCGAATGGACGAGGATGTTCCGCTCGTCATCCCGGAGGTCAATGCCGATCACCTGGCGATTCTCGAGGCACAGCGAGCGACGCGTGGCTGGAGCGGCGGCATCGTCACCAATGCCAACTGCGCGTCGATCATGGCGGTGATGGCGCTCGCGCCGCTGCACGAGGCATTCGGCATCAGCCGGCTGTTCGTCTCCACGATGCAGGCCGTATCGGGAGCGGGGTACCCGGGCGTCCCGTCGCTCGACATCCTCGGCAATGTCATCCCGTACATCAAGGACGAAGAAGCGAAGATCGAGACCGAGATCTGCAAGATGCTCGGGCGCCGCTCGGATTCGCGCATCGAGCCGGCTGACATCGCGATCAGCGCGCACGCGAATCGAGTGCCGGTGGAGCATGGACACACCGTCTGCCTGTCGGTGGAGTTCAGCGCGCGCGCGAGCGCCGGTGCGGCGCTCCAGGCGCTACGCGGCTGGCAGGGCGACGCGCGCGCGCTCCACCTGCCCAGCTCCCCCGCTCGCGCACTCGTCGTCACCGATCTCGCCGACCGCCCTCAGCCCCGCCGCGACGTCGATGCGGGTCGCGGGATGACGGTCACCGTCGGCCGTGTGCGCGCCGATCCGCTCTTTCACGTGAAGCTCGTGGCAATGGGCCACAACACCATCCGAGGCGCGGCTGGCGCATCCGTCCTCAATGCCGAGGTGCTGGTGTCGACCGGCCAGGCGGGCGTCACGTGATCGTTTGCAAGTTCGGCGGTACGTCGGTCGGTGATGCCGAGTCGATCGCGCGCACAGCGACAATCATCGCGAGTCGTCGAGACCGGCAACCCGTCGTGGTGGTGAGTGCGCTCGGCGGTACGACGAACCAGCTGTTGCAGGTCGCGGAGCAATCCGCCAAGGGGCAGCTGATCGGTGCGCTCCGCGCGGTGGAAGGGTTGCGCGACCGGCACCTCACGCAGGCGCGCCTACTGCTGGACCCTGCCGAAGCCGACGAGGTGAGTGCCGAGCTGTCCGCGATGTTCGACGAGCTCGCCGCACTGGCCGAAGCGCTCAAGACGCTCGGCGATCTCACGCCGCGATCGCTCGATACCATCGCCGCGCTTGGTGAACAGCTCTCGTCCGTTCTCGTCGTGGCGGCCTTCCGGAAGCTGGGACTTCCCGC
>JBDSSY010000225.1:0-7374 GCA_039928585.1 Gemmatimonadaceae bacterium
CGCCCGCGATCAGGCCGCGCGCTTCGGCGACGCGCTCGTCGCACGCCCCGCATGTGCCGACATGCGCGGCGATACGGCTGGCCGTCGGCTCGTCCAGTGCGCCGTCGAGCCAGGCGTGAATCGTTCCCTCATCGGGATGTTCGCTGCGTGCGTCGTCCATCGGTCGCGTCTCCGTCTCGTCTGTCATGCCGGTCCCACGTTGCGACCGGCCTGCAACTCCTCGTACGCTTCCATCAATCGCCGTCGCGCGCGCGACAGCGTGGTGCCCACCGATCCGAGCGAGAGATCGAGTGCCGAGGCGATCTCCTCGTAACTGAGGCCTTCCTCGCGCATGAGGAGGGCGTCACGATCTCGTGCGCCGAGCGCGTCGAGCGCTCGCCGCGCAACGGCCTGCTCGTGCGCGCGCTCCATCGACGTCGAGGCGGGTTCGACGATCGCATCGGCTTTTGTCTGTTCGTGCAGCAACTCGAGGCGGTGCTGGCGGCGCGATTCTCGTCGCGTCTCATCCCGCATCAGGTTGCTCGCCACGGCGAACAGCCACGATCGCTCGCTGGCGATCGCGTCCTGCTTCAGTGCGCGCACGAACGTCTCCTGTGCCACCTCCTCCGCCCAGTCCTGATCCCCGAGCCGCCGCGTGAGAAAGCGGACCAGCGGCGCGTGGTAATCCGCGAACAGTTTCGTGAGTCGCTCGGGCGAGACCATGCCTGCAACATCGCACGACGACGGACGAAGGTCCAACCGACCGTGAACCGTCAACGACGACCGGTGAAGCGCGAACGCTGAACGGTATGGCAGTTCGCAGTTAATCCCCTTCTTCCGAATTCCCGCCGCACGCCGCACGCGCCCCGCCGCACGACGCGCCGTACGCCTTTCGCCGTACGAAGCTTGGCGCCTCTCGCAGTACGATGCTCGGCTGAATGGAGACGCTGACTTCGGCACTCCTTGCACATCGACGCTTGGCACACCCGTTGCCCCTCCCGTCTCTGAGAATGCAGCGGCGCACTCATCACACCCGGAGACACATGGATCGCAACGAAAAGACGGGACTCGGCGACGAGCAAGGCACACGCGTCGGTTCTCCCGCACCAGGCAGTTCAGCGGCGAAGCATTCGGACACGCCGCCCGACCGTCCCGAGCGAGAGACCGGCGCAGGGCGCGAAGCGACCGAAGGGACAGCCGAATCGGACAAGGAGCACGACCGGGAGCATCGCAGCGGCTACGGCGGCGATGGCGGAACGCCGAAGTCCAGCTCGGATCAGCGATAGCCTCGCAACATTAGAACTATATTTTCGGACGAGCATTGCGGCATCAATATCAATTGATAGATTATGGCATGCCACCGACCGACCGTGATCGCGCCAGCGCCGCTGCCCGCTTCCGTGCCCTTGGCGATGAGACGCGGCTCCGTCTGCTCGAGGAGCTGACGGGCGGCGAATGCAACGTGGCCGAGCTCATGGACCGCATGGGGCTCGGCCAGTCGTTGATCTCGCATCACCTCAGATCGCTTCGTGAGGCTGGCCTGGTGCGCGACCGCCGCGACGGACGGTGGGTGTACTATGCCATCGCCGAGCACGCACTCGCCGCGACACGATTGAGGATTTACGAGCTGGAGCCACGCCGGTCCACTGAACGACACGTAGTCGAATAAATACTAATTTGTATGTTCGGCGAGGCGGCGTAGACACTGGGCGGTCCCGTGCTCCGTCGACTGCTGCAGCGATCGTTGCGCTCGTGAACCCTCCTATCGTGAGCGCCGTTGACGTGCCATCTTCTCGGCCCGCCAATGAACCATGAAAACCATACTGAGGCACGGATGACGTCCAACACCACCGTCGAGGAGCTGGAAGACCGGGTCGCGAAGCTGCAGCGAGCCGTGTACTACCTGATCTGGAAGCGTACCGGCTTCGGCGAACAGTGCGTGCATTGCGGCCATTCCTATCCTGGCCACGCGGAGCGTTGCAAGGCGGCCGAGGTCGAGGCACTGGTGCGGTAAAGGGCGAAGGCGCTCGAGCCAGAACAGGTGAAGGCGCGGTTCGGGAGAAGGTGAAGGCGCTGGTGCCCACCAGGTGCAGCAGCGCACCGGCCTACTGGCGGAGTCCACCGAAACAAGCGAAATCCGTCGGGCGCACCAGACTGGCACGACAAATGTGTTTGGTGACGACGCGCGGCGAGGGCTGCGCACCTGGTTCGAGGCAATTCATCGTCGTCGCATGTCGCCCTTCGTCGTCACCTCCCGGTCATTTTCCAATCGTGCCGCGTACGCGCTGACACTCGGACTTCTCGCGAGTGGATGCACGCTCAGCCGACCATCCGGCGGCGATGCGTCTTCGGTTTCCGCGGCCGGCGTGTCGTACGGTGGCGGGATCTCGACGGCCTTGGTGGAGGAGGCGACGCTGTCGCTCGCACTCGACCGCATCGACCAGCGCGAGCTTCCTCTGGATCGGACGTATCGGCATTTTGGCACCGGCCGTGGGATCGTCGTCTACGTGTTCGACGGCGGGGTGATGGATTCCCATCACGAACTGGCGGGCCGAGTGCGCCAGGGATTCGACGCGTTTCCCGGGGAAGAACGGCTGTGCAATGCACACGGGACTGCCGTCGCGGGCGCCATCGCGGGCACGACGCTCGGCGTCGCTCCCGACGCGGAGATCGTGGATGTGAAGATGGTGGAGTGCCGGCGCATGCGCGGCACGATCGACGCGATCGTGCGCGGCACGCGGTGGGTCCTCGCTGATCACGCCAGGCATCCAGGCCGCCGCGCCGTCGCAAACTGGTCGTTCATCGCCGACACGTCGGCTGCGGTTCCCGCGCTCGACAGCGCAGTGGCGAGCTTGCGCGCCGCCGGTATTCCCGTGATCGTCTCGGCCGGAAACCTCGAGATGAACGCCTGCCGAATCGCTCCGGCGAATTCACCTGGCGCCATCGTCGTGGGGGCATCACGGGTGAGGCGGACGCGCGACAGTGTGGGGACTTTGGTCGACGATCGTGCGCCCGGTACCGCCTACGGCTCGTGCCTCGACGTCTTCGCGCCGGGCGACTCGGTGCTCCTGCCGAGCATGGACATCGCGCAGCGCGCGACGACACAATTGTGGACGGGGACCTCGATGGCAGCCGGGTATGTGAGCGGCGCTGTGGCGCTGTATCTGGAACGGCACCGATTGGCGACGCCGGACGCAGTCGCGAAGTATCTCACGTCGAGCGCCGGCGCCGCGGTCGACGTGGTGAAGTCGCCGAGGGCGGGGATGCTGTATGTGGGAACGGAACGGGGGCGCTTCGCTAACGGGGCGCTTCGCTAACGGTGCGCGCGCAGCGCCGCACCGCCCCGTAACTACACCGCCCCGCTTATCTTTACCGCCCGCCCCGTCCCGCCCACACTGCCCGCCATGCCCGTCTCCGATCTCGACCTGCTGTCCATCAACGTCGTCCGCACTCTCTCCATGGACGCCGTCCAGAAGGCCAATTCCGGGCATCCCGGAACGCCGATGGCGCTCGCGCCGCTCGCGTACGCGTTGTTCACGCGGCACATGAAGCACGACCCCAGCGATCCGCACTGGCCCGACCGCGACCGCTTCGTCCTGTCGTGCGGCCACGCGTCGATGCTCCTCTACAGCGCGCTCCACCTCAGCGGCTACGACCTCACGCTCGACGACCTGAAGCAGTTCCGGCAGTGGGGCAGCCGCACGCCGGGCCATCCCGAATACACGCACACGCCGGGCGTCGAGACGACCACTGGTCCGCTGGGCCAGGGCGTCGGGAATGCGGTGGGAATGGCGGTCGCGGAAGCGCATCTCGCCGCGACGTTCAATCGTGGCAGCCAAGCGATCGTCGATCATCACACGTTCTTCATCTGCAGCGACGGCGATCTCATGGAAGGCATCTCCCATGAAGTCGCGTCGTTCGCGGGACACTTCAAGCTCGGGAAGTTGATCGGCTTCTACGACGACAACAAGATCACGATCGACGGCAGCACGGACCTCACGTACACCGATGACGCGGGCAAGCGGTTCGAGTCGTACGGATGGCAGGTGCTGCACCTCGCCGACGTCAACGACCTCGACGCGATCGATCGCGTGGTCGCCGAAGCCAAGGCCGACACGAGTCGGCCCACGATGATCGTCACGCGCACCTTCATCGGATTCGGGAGCCCCGCGAAGCAGGGTACCGCCGCCGCGCACGGCGAGCCACTCGGCGCCGACGAGATCGTCGCGACCAAGCAGGCACTCGGCTGGCCCAAACCGAATGCGGCGTTCTTCATCCCCGACGAGGCGCTCGCGAACTGGCGCACCGCGAAGGAGAAGGGCGCGGCGGCCAGCGCGGCATGGCAGCGAAACATGGATTCGTACACCATGGCCAACCCCGCTCTGGCGAAGGAGCTGCGTCGACGTCTCGCCGGCGAGCTACCCGCGGGATGGGAAAAAGTCGTCCCGACGTTCACCAAGGACAACGGGTCGGTGGCCAGCCGCGCGGCGAGCAACATCGTCCTGAACGCGCTCGTCCCCATCATCCCGGAGTTGATCGGAGGAAGCGCAGACCTCACGCCGAGCAATGGCACCGCCGTGAAGACCTGGCGCAGCTTCGCCCCCTCGGATTACGGCGCGCGCTACATGCACTTCGGCATCCGCGAGCATGGCATGGGGTCGATCATGAACGGCATGGCGCTGCACAAGGGCGTCGTGCCCTTCGGTGGCACCTTCCTGATCTTCTCCGATTACATGCGGCCGGCCATCCGGCTCGCGTCGATCATGAAGCAGCACGTCATCTACATCTATACGCACGATTCCATCGGGCTCGGCGAGGACGGCCCCACGCACCAGCCAGTGGAGCAGCTCTCGGCGCTGCGCGCGATTCCCGGACTCACCGTGATTCGCCCCGCGGATGCCAGTGAGACGGCCGAGGCGTGGAAGGTGGCGCTGCGCCACTCGAACGGACCCGTGTGCCTGGTGCTCACGCGACAGAAGCTCGGATACATCGATCGCAAGGAGTACGGGTCGGCCGAAGGCGTGGCAAAGGGCGCGTACGTGCTCGCCGACTCGGCGGGAGGCGAGCCACACGTCGTGCTGATGTCGAGCGGCAGCGAGGTCGCACTGATCATGGCGGCGCGGGAAAAGCTGCAGGCGTCGGGCGTGCGCGCGCGTGTCGTGAGCATGGCGAGCCACGAGCTGTTCGCCGAGCAGTCGAAGGAGTATCGGGACAGTGTGCTGCCCGTGGACGTGCCGCGCGTGAGCATCGAAGCGGCGCACAGCATGAGCTGGTACCGGTGGGTGGGATCGAATGGCGTGGTGATCGGGATCGACCGCTATGGCGCGAGCGCTCCGTTCGAGACGATTTATTCGGAACTGGGTCTGACGGTGGAGAAGGTGGTGGAGGCAGCCCGGGGCGTGGCAGTGGCGCAGCCGGCATGACGCTGCACTGACCGCTCGTCTACGTCACCCGAAGGATTGCAGCTAACTTACGCGGTCCTGGTCGACCGACTTTTCTCGTTCGGCGAACCGCCGACCCCTCATTCGTCCTGATATCGACGTGTCATCGCGAGACCTGCTCCTCCGGAAAATCCAGGACCGCTCGGCAACGGTGGCCGTCGTCGGCCTCGGCTATGTCGGATTGCCCCTCGCCATGGAGTTCGCGAAGGCGGGCTTTCGTGTGATCGGCTTCGACGTGAGCCAGCGCGTGGTGGACTTGCTGAACAAGGGCGAGTCGCACATTCAGGACGTCCCCGCCGCGGAAGTGGCAGACATGGTGTCGCGCGGCCGGTTCGTGGCCAGCACCGATGACGCGATCCTCGCCGACGCGGACGCGATCTCCATCGCCGTTCCGACGCCGCTGGGCAAGACGCGCGACCCGGACATGAGCTACGTCCAGGCCGCGGCCAGCACGGTGGCGAAGCACTCGCACGACGGCCTGCTCGTCGTCCTCGAGAGCACGACGTATCCCGGCACGACGCGCGAGGTCATCCAGCCCGCGTTCACCGACCGCGGGTGCGTCATCGGCAAGGACATCTTTCTCGCGTTCAGCCCTGAGCGCGTGGACCCCGGGAACCCGGTCTACCACACGAAGAACACGCCGAAGGTCGTTGGCGGCATCACCCCGGCCTGCACCGATGTGGCGGTGGCGCTCTACGAGAGTTGCATCGATACGGTGGTCCGCGTGTCGTCCACCGAAACGGCCGAGCTGGTGAAGCTGCTGGAGAACACGTTCCGCTCCGTCAACATCGCAATGGCCAACGAGATGGCGATCGTCTGCGACAAGCTGGGCGTGGATGTGTGGGAGGTGATCGACGCTGCCGCGACGAAGCCGTTCGGGTTCATGAAGTTCACGCCCGGGCCGGGCATTGGCGGCCACTGCATTCCGCTGGATCCGCACTACCTCGCGTGGAAGATGCGCGGTCTGAATTACAAGACGCGGTTCATCGACCTCGCCGGCGAAGTCAACACGGCGATGCCGGCATACGTCGTGACCAAGGTGGCGCACGCGCTCAACGAGGAACGCAAGGCGGTGAACGGCAGCCGAGCGCTCATTGTCGGAGTCGCCTACAAGCGTGACATCGACGACGTTCGCGAGAGCCCCGCACTCGACGTCATTCGCCTGCTCGAAGCGGACGGCGCCGACGTGGTCTACCACGATCCGTATGTCTCGATGATCCGCGAGGACAATCACGAGTGGTACAGCGTGGAGCTCACCGCGGAGGAGCTGGCCCGCGCCGACGTGGTCGTGATCGTCACGGATCACAAGTCGATCGACTTCCAGCGCGTCGTGGATCATGCCTCGCTGGTGGTCGACACCCGCAACGCGACGGCGAAGACGATCCGGACGCAGGCGCGCATCGTGTCCCTCTCGGGATCCAGCGAGCACGCGGTGGGAGGTAGGTCCGTAGGTCCGTAGGTCGGTAGGTCGGTAGGTCCGTAGGTGGGTAGGTCTGAAACGGCAAAGGGCACACCGGACTCCATACGGTGTGCCCTTCGCACTTCCCCACCTACCGACCTACCCACCTACCCACCTACCCACCTACCGACCTACTTCTTCGGATCCAGAATATCGTCGATCCGCTTGATGCTTCCCTGCACGTGCAGCTGCGTCGCCCGGTCGCCGCTCCGCCCGGCCGCTCCACGCAGATCGGTGCGCAGCGTCACCAGCGTTCCCCGGAGCTGCGACTTCGCGTCGTCGCTGAGCGGGGTTAGCCGGATGCCGAACTGTGCGAGTTGCGCCAGCAGCTGCGGACTCGGTGGCGTGGGGTTCAGCTTGCTGTTGATCGTCGAGAGATAGTCGTTCTGCAGCTCGCGGCGGAACGCATCCACTGCGCGGCCGTTGTAGATCTCGGACCACACGCCGCGTCGCACATCATCAAGCATCGACGTGAGTGAATAGACGTCACTCCGA
>JBDSSY010000226.1:0-4374 GCA_039928585.1 Gemmatimonadaceae bacterium
GTCGTCAGAGGAGCTCGAAGATGGCTACGTCGATTCCGATGCGTCCGAAGCGGGGACCACGCGTCCGCGAGTCCGCCCTCGAAGGCGGGACTGGGCGTGACGCCCAGTACGACCTGCTCACCGCCGCGCTCATCGGCGCCGCCATCGGCGCGACGGCAACGCTCATGTTGCGACGCGGCCCGTCGGGCCAGCGTCCCATGGCGCCCGTGCTCCGCGGGGCGAAGTGGGCAGGACGGGAGGCCCTCGCGGCCGGTGCCGCGGGTGCAGGGTGGGCCCGGTCACGTGGCGGCGAATTGCTCGACCGCATTCCGACGGACGAGATCGAGGACGGCGTCCGGGAGACGGTCAGCGAAGCGCGAGACCGGATCGACGGATTCGTCCGCTCGGAACTCACGGATCTCCGTCGCGCGTTGCGTCGGCAGCGCAAGCGGTTGGGCGTCTAGCCCACACGGAGCGACACTCGCGCGGATCGGTGCGCTCGTCGCCGCCGCGCTGGTGCTGCTCGTGCTGTTGCCGTCGACGGCGTACGGCTGGACGCCCGGCACGCACGTCTTTCTCGGCGATGCCGTTCTCCGTTCACTGGGCCAGTTACCGGAGACGGTGGCGGACCTACTTCGCGCATTTCCGCACGACTTCCTCTATGGCTCGATCGCCGCGGATACGAGCATGGCGAAGAAGTACGTGCCCACGGGCCGGCACTGTCACTCGTGGACGGTAGGACTCGAGATTCACGAGGCGGCACCAGACGAGCCGATGCGGGCGTTCTCGCTGGGGTACCTCGCGCATCTCGCCGCCGATTCGATCGCCCACAACTATTTCGTCCCGAAGCAGCTTGCCGTCACGGCGAGCACGTCGTCGCTGGGCCACAGCTACTGGGAGAGCCGGTTCGAGACGCACCTCGGACCGGTCTGCGCGCGCCAGGCGCGCGACCTGATCCTGCTCGACCACTCGCGCGCCGACGGCCTGCTCGACGGCATCCTGAGCCCGACGATCTTCAGCACGCAGACCAATCGCCGCATCTTTCGCGGCATGGTGCACGCCGCCGACAGCGAGAGCTGGCAGCGCATCTTCGGCCTGATGACGGAGAATAGCCGCTGGGACCTTCCCGACGGGGAGGTCGGCCTCTACCTCGAGCGCTCGTATGACGCCATCGTCGACTTTCTCATCCACTTCGAGCGATCGGCGACGTATGGCCTCGACCCATCGGGCGACGACGCCCTCCGCCGTGCAAAGCAGGTGCGCCGCGAAGCGCTTCGGTCGGGCGGCCCGCAGCGAGTGATCGAGGACGCCGAGCGTCACTTCGGGCTTCCGGTGTCGACCCTCGGGTATGCGCGCGCCGTCGTCGGTCCGCTCTACGAACCCAGCCGCGCCGCCAATAGCTGACTGAGTTTTCGGGGATCGGCGCGTCCGTTCGACTTCTTCATCACCGCGCCGATCAGCACGCCCTGCAACTTTTTCTCCCCGCTGCGCAGTCGTGCCGTCTCCGCCGGCAGCTCCGTCATCACGTCGTCGAGCCATGCGGCGAGCTGCGCATCGTCGTCCACCTTGACCAATCCGTCCCGCTCGGCGATCTGCGCCGGCGGTTCGCCGGTCACGACCATGGTGGCGAAGACCTGCTTGGCCGCGGTGTGACTGACGATGCCGTCGCGCACGAGGTCGAGCAGTTGCGCCAGATCGCGCGGACGCACGCGGAATGTGGCGATGTCCGCGCCGGTTGCGCGCAGCTGCGCGAGGACCTCTCCCATCACCCAGTTCGCGGCAACCTTGGCATCGCCGTGCGTGCGCGCGACCGACTCGTAGTACTCGGCGATGCGCGGATTGACGGTGAGCACCTCGACGTCGTACCCTCCCAGCGCATACTCCGACGCAAAGCGCTCGCGTCGGGCCGAGGGCAACTCTGGCAGGTCGTGGCGCATCCGATCGATCCAGTCGAGCGCGAGCACGAGCGGCGGCAGGTCGGGCTCCGGAAAGTAGCGATAGTCGTGACTGCCTTCCTTCGTGCGGCTCGGACGCACCTCGCCCGCCGCGCCGTCCCACAGCATCGTCTGCTGTTGCACGACGCCGCCGCTGGACAATACGCCAACCTGCCGCGCGAACTCCACGGTCAGCGCGCGCTCGACGCCGGAGAAGGAGTTCATGTTCTTCACTTCCGTCTTGGTCCCCAGCGTCGTCTCACCGCGGCGGCGTGCCGAGACGTTTGCGTCCACCCGGAGGCTTCCCTCCTCCATGCTCACGTCGCTGACGTCGAGATACTCGAGGATCTGCTTCACCACGCGAAGGTAGGCGCCCGCCTCCTCTGCCGAACGCATGTCCGGCTCGCTGACGATCTCGATCAACGGAACACCGGCGCGATTCAGGTCGATCGCCGTGACACCGTCATAGCGATCGTGGATCGACTTGCCTGCGTCCTCCTCCATGTGCACGCGGGTGACACCGACCCGAATGGGTGAGCCTCCCGCCCGATGACCGATGTCGACGAAGCCGTCGGTCGCGAGCGGTCGGTCGAACTGCGAGATTTGATAGCCCTTCGGCAGGTCGGGATAGAAATAGTTCTTCCGCGCGAATACCGACACGGGATGCACCGTACAGTTCAGCGCGAGCGCCGCACGCGTCGCCAGTTCGACGGCGCGTCCGTTCAGGACTGGAAGCGCGCCAGGCAGCGCCAGGCAGACGGGACACGTGTTCACATTGGGATGTGCGCCGTACAGCGTGGAGCAGGCACAGAACGCCTTGCTGCGCGTCCTCAACTGGACGTGCACCTCCAGGCCGACGACCATTTCCCACTGCGACTCCAGCGACGTATCCACGTGCGCGCTCACGACGACGCTCCGGCGCCGAGCGCCTGCTCGAGTGCATACGCCACGCTGAACATCTTCATTTCCTCGAAGTGCGCCGCCATCAACTGTCCCCCGATGGGAAGTCCACCCACTCGACCGATCGGCTGGGACATCGCGGGAATGCCGGCGAGGTTGGCGGTGACGGTGAAGATGTCGCTCAGGTACATCTCGTACGGATCGGAGATGGCGCCGAGCTTGAAGGCGGGCGTGGGAGTCGTCGGCGTGAAAAGCACGTCGACGCCCGACTGGAACACGCGGCTGAAGTCGGCGGCGATGAGCGTACGGACGCGCTGCGCCTTTCGATAATACGCGTCATAGTAGCCGGCGCTCAAGACGTAGGTCCCGAGCATGATGCGGCGTGTGACCTCGGCGCCGAATCCCTGCGAGCGGGTGGCCTCGTACATGCCGGTGAGCCCGGCTCCGGCGACACGGAGTCCGTACCGTGCTCCGTCGAATCGCGCGAGGTTGGATGACGCTTCCGCCGGCGCGACGATGTAGTAGACGGGAATCGCGAGCGCCGTGTGCGGCAGCGACACATCGCGCACCTGCATGCCCAGCTCGCGCAGGTGCTCGAACGCCGCGTCGCAGCGGGCGCGGACGGCGGGGTCGAGCGAGTCGGGGAAATACTCGCGTGGCCGACCGACGACCATTCCCTTGACCGGGCGCGCATGCGCGAGGTGGTACTCGCCGACGGCGACAGTTGCGGACGTGGAGTCCAGCGGATCGTGGCCGCTGATGGCGCGCAGCGCGCGCGCCGCGTCGTCCACCCGCGCGCCGAAGACACCGATGTGGTCGAGGGACGAGGCGAACGCGACGAGCCCGAATCGACTGACGCGTCCATACGTCGGCTTCACGCCGACGACGCCGCAGAAGGAGGCAGGCTGACGTACGGATCCACCGGTCTCCGAGCCGAGTGCCACAGGCACGATGCCGGCGGCGACCGCGGCGGCGGAACCGCCCGACGATCCGCCGGGCACTCGATCGGGCGCAACAGGGTTCCGCGTCGGGCCGTACGCGCTGTTTTCGGTGGACGATCCCATCGCGAACTCGTCCATGTTGGTCTTGCCGAACGGCACGGCGCCGGCGTCGCACAATTTCCCCACGACCGTAGCGGCGTACGGGCTCACGTAATCGGCAAGGATGCGCGAACCGCACGTGGTGGGATGATGCAGCGTGGCGATATTGTCCTTGATCGCCACCGGCACGCCGAACAGCAGCCCGGGCTCGGTGTCGGCAAGCTGCTCCGTCGCGGTCTCGGCATGTTCGTCCAGATACTTGCCGTCGAGCGAGACGAAGATGTTGAGGCCATCGCGACCGGCCCTCACCTCACGCGCTCGCGCCAGAGCCCGGGTGACCGTGTCGGCGATGGACGTGCTTCCCGACCCCGTGGCGGCACGGAGCGCAGCGGCTGCACCCGTGTGGAGCGGAACGCCTTCGCGGGGGGCGCTCACGACTCCTCGGGCGTTTCGTGGGTCGACAGTCGCGGGACGATGAGAAAACCATCCGTCAACGCCGGAGCGAATGCATCGAGCGAGCG
>JBDSSY010000227.1:0-6856 GCA_039928585.1 Gemmatimonadaceae bacterium
GTCCGGTCACACCCGTTCCGGCCGGTCGCGACATGCCCGGTGCCACCACCATCGCATCGGGAGCGGTCGGTGGCACGGCCGAATTGCAGGCAGCGAGGGCGGTAGATACGGTGACGAGACCGGCGAGGATCGTTCGGCGCACTGGGAGCCCTCCGCGAGAGATGTACGGTCACTAGCTCCCGGAGAGCCGAATCGTTCACTCCGGTGATCAACCTGACTGCCGCTCGCCACGTGAGCGGCGAGAATAAGGTCCTGCTGGGCTTCAGCCATCGCGCGTGTACGCTAGCAGGCGCAGCCCATTGGCGATGACGACCAGGGTGCTGCCTTCGTGTGCGATCACGGCCACGCCGATCCCGATGCTTCCTGCAACGGTGGCGACGGCGAGCGCACCGATCACGCCGAGCGAGATGTAGAGATTCTGCTGGATGATCCGCCGCGCCTGACGGCTCAATCCGATCGCGAACGGAAGTCGACTGAGGTCGTCTCCCATGAGCGCGACGTCGGCTGTTTCCAGTGCGGCGGCGGTGCCCGCGCCGCCCATGGCGATGCCCACGGTGGCGTTGGCGAGCGCGGGGGCGTCGTTCACGCCGTCGCCCACCATGGCCACCAGTCCCGACGCCGCGAGCTCGCGAATGGCTTCGACCTTGTCTTCGGGCAGCAGGCCCGCGCGCACGTCGTCGATGCCGACGGCGCGTCCCACCGCGTTGCCAACGCCCGGATTGTCTCCCGTGAGCATCACGATGCGCTCGATGCCCACGGCACGCAGGCGCTCCAACGTTTCTCGCCCATTCTGCCGAGGTTCGTCGGCGATACCAAGCACGCCCAGCCAGCCATCGGACGCTGTCGACGATGCGGGACGGCGGCGCACGACCATCGTCGACCGCCCTTCGCTCTCGAGACGCGTCACGACATCGCGAATCGCCGCTGGCACTTCGCCTCCGTTCTCCTGGAACATCAATAGGCGGCCCACTTCGACGGTATCGGCTCCAACGGGTCCTCGCACTCCGCGTGCAGTGACGGATTGCACCTCCCCCGCGCCCTCGACCGTGACCCCTCTCGATTTCGCCGCACCAAGCACCGCGCGTGCGAGTGGATGCTGCGAGCGACTTTCTACTGACGCGGCCGATGCGAGCAGCCACTCTTCCGGGATTTTCTCGAAGGGAACGAGATCGGTCACCGCCGGTTCGCCGCGCGTGATCGTGCCGGTCTTGTCCAGCGCGAGCACGCGGATCCTGCCGAGCATTTCGAGATGAGCGCCGCCCTTGATCAGCACGCCGTTCCGCGCCGCCTGCGCGATGCCCGCCAACACGGTAGCGGGAGTGCCTAACGCGAGCGCGCACGGGGAGGCGGCTACGAGCAGCGCCATCGCCCGGTAGAACGACTCGGACCAGGTCCAGAAACCGAGCAACGGCGGCACGACGATCAGGAGCAGGTCGGCAACGAGCAGAATAGGCACGAAGATGCGCTCGAACCGTTCGGTGAACTGTTGCGTGGGTGCCTTCTGCGTCTGCGCCTCCGCCACGAGTTTCACGATGCGGTCCAGCGTGCGGTCGCCGACCGACCCACTCACCTCCACGACTACAGCGCCCTCGCCGTTCACGGTGCCGGCGAACACCTTGTCGCCCGGCGCCTTGTCGACCGGGACGCTCTCACCCGTGATCGGCGCCTGATTCACCGCCGATCGCCCTTCGATCACCGTGCCATCGACCGGAAAGCGTTCCGCCGGCTTGACGATTACGCGATCGCCCTGCACGACCTCGGCGATTGGCACATCGACCTCGGTGCGTGCGCCGTTCGCCTCCCGAATGACGAGCGCGCGAGGCGGAGCGAGATCGGCCAGCGCCTTGATCGCATTGCGCGCGCGGCCGAGCGCGTAGTGCTCGAGCGCATGACCGAGACTGAAGAGAAAGAGCAGCAGCGCACCTTCGAACCATTCACCCAGTAGCGCAGCGCCGATGGCTGCCACCACCATCAGCAGGTCGATATTGAAATGGAACCGGCCACGCCGGAGGTCGTTCAGGAAATGCCCGACGTTGTCCCTGCCTCCGAACAGGTACGAGATGACGAACAGCGCGATCGGGACGGTGGCACCGCTGGCGGACTCCCGTTCGGCCACCCACCCCGCGGCCATGAACACGCCCGCTGTGAGACTCCACACGAGCTCCCGGTTTCGACCGTACCAGCTCGGTGGCGGCCCATCGTGCGCCGGCTCGGCGGGGCGCTCGCTGTCCGGAATCGCCTCGACAGCCAGTTGCACGTCGAGCGATGTGAGCGCAGCCGCGAGCTGATCGACAGTCGTACGCTGGCGATCGTATTCGACCCGGACGACCTGGCCGGCGAGACTCACGGTACACGCCGTCACTCCCGGCACGCGCTTCATGTCCGCCTCGATGCGCGGGCCGTCGCCTTCCGTCGCGATGGCACGAATCGGCATCACGACGTGCGCGAACCGCTCCGAGACCTCGGCGCCAGCGGTACGCGCCAGATGCTCCACGTCCTCGAGCGTCAGCTGCTCGGGGTCGTAGTGCAGGCATAGCTGCGCGCTGTCGCGTCCTTCGCTCGTTCGCGGCACTGCTGACTCAGCTGCTGCATCCGTTCGTTCAGAGTGCGCACCGACGTCGTGAGAACGCAGCACGTGAACCCGTGTCACGCCGGGTTGACGCTCCAGCAGACGCGTGAGTCTGACGACGCACGCGTCCTGCACGTCCTGCACTTCAGGGAGGAGAAGTGGCAGGTCGAGTCGGGTGGACTGTGTCATATCGCGGCGTCTCCTTCTTCACCGGTGGAAATCCGGAGCGCGCCCTCGAGATCCGAGACGAGGATTTTTCCGTCGCCCCGGTTGCCCGTGTGCGCTGCCTGGCGGATGGCGCTCACGACCACGTCTGCCACGTCGTCGCGCACCGCGACCTCCACGCGCACCCGCTTGCCCGCCCCATACAGCACTTCAGGCTCGGCGACATCGTCCCGTCCTCGCCCGAAGCCACGCACGTCGGTGAAGGAACCGCCACTGACGCCCGGCAGCGCGTGCAGGGCTTGAATCACCTGCTGCGCCATGAACGGTTGAATGAATGCGATCACGAGCTTCATGCGAGTGCGCCTCCTGGAGGTGGCGTGCCGGGTGAATACATCCGAGGTGAGGTGGGCACGTCCACACGACGCGGCACGGAATGTCCGTCGTCATCGAGTGCGCCATGCTCGCGCGCTTCCGTCCCGTTCGCGTCTCGCATCGCCTGCTTCCGCTCGAAGATCAGGTACAGCAGCGGCAGGACGAGCAGCGTGAGCAGCGTGCTCGTCACCAGGCCGCCAATGACGACAGTGGCGAGTGGCTGTTGCACTTCCGCTCCCGCACCCGTCGAGATAGCCATCGGGATGAAGCCGAGGCTCGCCACGAGCGCGGTCATGAGCACGGGACGGAGCCGAGTCAGCCCTCCCTCGCGTATCGCTCGCTCGAGCGGCATCCCGTGTTGGCGCAACTCGTTGATGTAGGACACCATGACGACGCCGTTGAGCACGGCCACGCCGAATAGCGCGATGAAGCCGACACCGGCGGAGATGCTGAACGGCATGCCACGAAGCAGCAGGGCGATCACGCCGCCCACCGTCGCGAGCGGAATGCCGCTGAACACAAGCATCGCCTGCCGGAGCGAATTGAACGTGGCGAACAGCAGCAGAAAGATGAGCAGCAGCGACAACGGCACGACGAGAGTCAGCCGCTTCGACGCGCGCTCGAGATTCTCGAACTGGCCGCCGAAGGCAGGCACATAGCCCGTCGGCAGCCGGATGGTGCCGTCGCCGAACAACGCCCGGACATCGGACACGAACCCACCGATGTCTCTGCCCCGAACGTTCCCTTCGACGATGATTAGCCGCGACCCGTTCTCATGGCTCATCTCCGCCGGTCCGTTGACCTTGGCCACGCGCGCGAGTGTGCCGAGCGGCACGCGCTCTCTACCCGGCGAGCTCACGAGAATGGATGAGATGGTCTGCGCGTTGCGCCGCACGTCGTCAGGGAATCGCACGGTGAGCGCGAATCGGCGCTGGCCTTCAAGGATCGTCGTCACCTCGGCACCCCCGATCGCCTCGACGACTTTCATCACATCGGATGCGTTGATCCCGTAGCGCGCGAGCTGCTCCGGCAGCACCGTCACCTCGAGCTGCGGTAGTCCCTCGAGCTGCTGGGCCTTGAACCCCGTCGCGCCGCGAATCCTCGACACCGCGGCCACCGTCTGGTTCGCGGCGCGGCTGAGCTGTTCCAGATCGTCGCCGTAGATCTTGATCGCGAGATCCGACCGGACGCCCGCGATCAGCTCGTTGACGCGCAGCTCGATGGGCTGGCTGAAGCTGAAAACGAGTCCGGGAATCTTCGATAGCGCCGCAGACATGCGCTCTTCAAGCTCCGCTTTCGTACTCGCCTTTTCCCATTCCTTCTGCGGCTTGAGCATCACGAAGATGTCACTGATGTTCACGCCCATGGGATCGGTGGCGATCTCCGGACGTCCCGTCTTCGCCACCACGTCGCGCACCTCGTCGGGAAACTCGGCGAGGAGCACCTTCTCCAGCTGCGTCGTCTCGCGTACCGATTGCTCGAGCGAGATGCTCGGCAGCCTGAGCACCTGCAGGGCGAACGAGCCTTCGTCCAGTCGCGGGATGAACTCCGACCCGAGGAACGGCACGGCCGCGATCGCGAGCGTCACGGCAACGGCGGACGCGATCAGCACCGGGCGTACGTGGGCGAGTGTCCACTCGAGCGCCGGCTCGTAGATGCGCTTGGCGTGGCGGATCAGCCAGACGTCCTTCTCCTCGACCTTGCCCCGCAGCCCGAACGAGATCAGCACCGGCGTCAGCAGGAAGGTGAGAAGGAGCGAACCTACCAGCGCGAACACGACCGTGAGCGCCATCGGCTTGAACAGCTTTCCCTCGACCCCCTCCAGCGTGAGAATCGGGAGGTACACCACGATGATGATCCCCACACCGAACAGAATGGGGCGCGAGACTTCCGCGCACGCCATCAGCACGGTGTTCAGAAAGCTCTCGCCCTCCTTGCGGTGCCCCAGGCGCCGCATCGAGTTCTCCACCATCACGACGCTGCCATCCACTACCAACCCGAAGTCGATCGCCCCCAGACTCATCAGGCTGCCCGCGATGCCCGCCTTCACCATCAAGCTCACCGCGAACAGCATGGAAAGCGGAATGGCGAGCGCCACGATCAGCGCCGCGCGAATGTTGCCGAGCAGGATGAACAGCACGACGACGACGAGAATCGCACCTTCGATCAAATTTGTTCTCACCGTGCTGATGGTGCGGTCGACAAGCTCGGTGCGATCGTAGAACGCCTTCATCGTCACGCCCGCCGGCAGGCTGCGCGCCGCTGTCGCGAACCGTTCCTTCACCGCCTGGATCACCGTCCTGGAGTTGGAACCCATGCGCATGAGCACGATGCCCGTCACCACTTCGCCGGTACCGTCCTTCGTCACCGCGCCCTGACGGATGGTCGAGCCGATCACCACATCCGCCAAGTCTCCCACCCTGACTGGCGTGCCGCCGCGGCTCGTCACCACGATGTTTCGGATCTGGTCGAGGCTCTGCACCTGCCCCACGCCGCGGATGATCAACTGCTCCGCCCCCTGCGTGATGTAGCCGCCCCCCGCATTCGTGTTGTTGGCGGCTACCGCGTCCAGCACCTGCTGCAGCGTCAGGTTGAACTGCACGAGCGCATCCGGTCGCACGAGGACCTGATACTGCTTCTCGAACCCGCCGAACGAGTTGACCTCCGCCACGCCCGGTACGCCGCGAAGCTGCGGTGCCACGACCCAGTCCTGCAACGTGCGGAGCGCGGTGGGGTCCGAAGTATCAGGAGCTGGCGAAGTCCCCGCGTTTCGCTCGATCGTGTACTGGAAGATCTCCCCGAGTCCGCTGGAGATGGGACCCATCTCGGGAGTGCCGATGCCTTCGGCAATCTGTTCCCGCGCCTGTTGCAGTCGTTCCTGCACCTGCTGCCGGGCGAAGTAGATGTCCGTGCCTTCCTCGAACACGACGGTGACCTGCGACAGGCCGAACTTGGAGATGGAACGGATCTCCTCCAGCTTCGGCAGGCCGAACATCGCGAGCTCCACGGGCAATGTGATCTGTCGCTCGACCTCGAGCGGCGAGAGCGCCGCAGCGTTGGTGTTGATCTGCACCTGCACGTTCGTGACGTCCGGCACGGCGTCGATGGGAAGTCGCAGTGCCGACCACACGCCCACCGCGGCCAACAGCGCGGTGAGCGCGATGACAAGCAGGCGCTGCTTGAGGACGAAGCCGATGAGATAGCGCATGCGGGCCTAGTGTCTTCCCTCTCCGATCTCGCTCTTGGCGAGCTCGGAACGCAGCGCGAACGCCCCAGCGACGACGATGCGGCTGCTCGGCGTCAGTCCGGCGCGAATGGCCACGCGCCTTTCGTCCACCGGATCGCCCACCTCGACCATCTGCACGCGAAACTCACCCGCCTTCGCTCCCGGGACGAACACCACCTGCTTGCCCTCGACTTCCTGCACCGCGTCCTGCGGAACCACCACGACGACCGCACCGCCCGCGCCGACCTGAATGCTCGCCGTTGCGAACATGCCGGGCTTGAGAGCGCCACCCTGGTTCTGGATCTCCACGCGCGCGCGTATCGTTCGCCGACCTGGATCCAGGACATCGCCGACGTAGACGATCGTGCCCGGAAATGTCCGCGACCCGTACGCGGTCACCGACACGAGCACCGATTGCCCGACGCGGACCCGGGCCAGGTCACGTTCGAAGATGTCGAGCTCGATCCACACGCGACTGAGATCGGCGATCGTGAAGAGCGTATCGGCCGGCGTCGCCATCTCAC
>JBDSSY010000228.1:0-11717 GCA_039928585.1 Gemmatimonadaceae bacterium
GCTGCGCGATCCCTGCCGCCTCGCTGTAGACGGCGCGCGCGTCGTCGCCGCACAGCTCCGTGAGCCGTGCGGGGAACGCATCGGCAGTGTCGGGATCGTCGAAGCAACGCAGCAGCTCGTCGAGGAGGGCGGCCTTCGCGTCGGCAGGCATCCGCGGCTCGTCCTCGAGCGTGTCAGCGATGCGGCACAGGAGGTATGCGGCCAGGACCGAGCGCCCCAGCGCGCCGGGCAGCACGCGAATGCTCAGCGCGAAGGTGCGCGACACCTCGGGAAGGATGTCTCGCCCGAAGCGCTCCGCGTCCGCCAGTCGATCGGCATCCCGCGACGTCGGCTCCTGCATTGGCTCCTCCCCCCGCATTAGACTACTCGACACCAGTGCAAGATAACCCGGGCGTTCCTGCTCCCCTACCGTCCGACGGATATCGCGGCGTGTTCCGCGACGATCCGTCGGCACGCGCGGTCTACAGCGAGGCGGCGGGGATCGCGAGAATTCTTCCGCGCGCTGTCGCCGTCCCCGTGGACGCCGACGATGTCGTCGCACTCGTGCGGTGGGCCGCGCGCACTGACACCCCCCTCGTGCCACGCGGATCCGGCAGCAGCATGGCGGGTGGTGCCATCGGCGACGGCGTGATCGTGGACCTCAGCCGCTTCATGACTCTCGGTCCCGTGGACGTCGCGACGCGCACCATTCACTGCGGCCCCGGGACGTTGCGCGACGTGGTGGATGCGAGGGCGCGCGCGGCGGGTCTGTGCTTTCCCGTGGATCCCTCCAGTGGAGCGTACTGCACCGTCGGAGGCATGGCCTCCACCAACTCGGCCGGGGCACACACCCTTCGCTACGGCGCCATGCGTGGCTGGGTAGAGGCGCTCGACTGTGTCTTTGCCGATGGGTCGCGCGCGCTGATCCGTCGCGGCAGCGCTCCGCCGGACGTCGCGCCGATCCGCCGGTTCCTGGCGCAGTCCACAGCGCTGCTCGCGGCCGAAGCGCGGACTCCGTCAACGCACACTGGCGTGCGCAAGGAATCGTCGGGTTACGGACTCGCCAGCTTCGCCCACTCCGGCGAGTTGGTGGATCTCCTGGTGGGCAGCGAGGGCACGCTCGCGATCATCGTGGGTCTCGAGCTAAGGCTGATGCCGCTCCTTCCCGCGACGTCGAGCGTACTCGGCGCGTTCGCGACGCTGGACGATGCCGTCCGCGGCGCCGGCAGCGCGCGCATGGCCGGCGCAAGCGCCTGCGAACTGCTCGATCGCACGTTTCTCGACGTGGCTCGGCGCGGGGGCGCGCCCGTGCCGGTGCCGGAAGGTGCAGAGGCCGTTCTCCTGGCCGAGGTGGAGGGCACCAGCGCGGATGAGGCGCATGCGATCGCACGGGAGCTGGCCGCGCAATTCCGAGCGGCTGGCGCGACCGACGTGGTGCTCGCACTCGACTCTGCCACGGAAGCGGCGATGTGGGAGCTCCGACACGCCGCCAGTCCGATACTCAGCCGCCTCGACCCCTCGCTCAAGTCGATGCAGTTCATCGAGGACGGATGCGTTCCGCCCGAGCGTCTCGCCGATTACGTACGTGGCGTGCGCGCCGCGCTCGACCGGCAGGGAATACGCGGAGTCATCTTCGGGCATGCCGGCGATGCCCACGTGCACGTGAATCCGCTCGTGGACCTGCGCGATCCGGACTGGCGCATCCGTGTCGATGCACTGCTCGTCGAGGTTACGGCCCTCTCGGCGAGGCTGGGCGGCACCTTGGCGGGCGAGCACGGGGATGGACGACTGCGTGCCCCGCTGCTCGCGCAGGTCTGGCCACCCGAGACGCTGGAGCGATTCGCGGCCGTCAAGCGCGCGTTCGACCCGCACGCGTTGCTCAACCCCGGGGCAAAGATCGCGACGCCGGGAGCCCGCGCGGTGGATCAGGTGAAGTACGATCCCGCCCTGCAACCTCTGCCGCCCGATGCGAGACGCGTGCTGGCTCGCGTGGAGCACGAGCGGGCATACGCACGCTTTCGTCTCGAGCTCCTCGATGACATGGGCGATGCGGAGGCGCCGCGGCTCGACTCCCGATCGAGCGACGCCTAGTTTTCGCGATGCCTCGCTGGTGCTCGCAACCGAGTCCTCTCGCCGCACACATGACCGCTCCTGCCGCCATCGCCCCGCGCCTGTTCCACGAACCCCGCATCACGGTGCTGTCCCGGCCCGCATTCACCACGCCGGAGCACCTCGCCGTCGCGTGGACCGGCGAGAGCACCGATGGAGAGCGGCTCGCCGAGTTCGCCGGGCGACTGTGCTACATGAGCCAGCACAACCCCGCCAACCGCTCGACGAGGGATTACCTGGAGAACATCAAGAAGCAGGGCCACGGCAGCGTCCTCGAGCACGCGAACTACTCCTTGCTGCTCGAGGGCGTCAGTCGCTCCCTCACCCACGAGCTGGTGCGCCATCGCGCGGGCTTCGCGTACTCCCAGCTGTCCCAGCGTTACGTGGACGAGAGCGAGGCGAGCTTCGTCGTTCCGCCAGCGGTGGCGGGAGATGAAGCGCTCGAGTCGGCGTGGCGATCCCAGATCGAGAGTGCGCAGTCGGCGTACGTGGCGCTGGTGGCGCAGCTCATGGAGCGATACGGCTGGGTCGCGGACAAGGTCCACCGCCGGAAGATGGCACGGGAGGCAGCACGAGGCGTCCTCCCCAATTCCACCGAGACGAAGATCGTCGTCACCGGAAACGCACGCGCGTGGCGTACGATGCTGGAACTCCGCTCCAGCGAAGGAGCAGAACTGGAAATCCGCCGCGCGGCCGTCTCCATCATCCGCATCCTCCAGGGGGAAGCGCCGGGCTTCTTCTCGGACTTCGAGGTGTACATGGCTGCGGATCGCCGAGAGGCTGCGAGGATCGGCTACCACAAGGTTTGAAAATTTCTTCGTGAAGCGGAGAAATTTTCATTGCGCGAAAAATCTCGCGTCCCTATCTTCGCCCCACGTCGTGCGTGGCGTAGCTCTTGCCCGCGTGCGTGTTCAACGGAGTGACCGCACCGAGCGGTTTCGCTCCCCGCCGCGGGACCCATTACAAGGGACGGGATGACGCGCATCGGTTTCGCGTACAATCAGAAGCCCGAGCCAGTGGCTACGGCGGCGACCGAGCCGGCGGGCACGGAGGAGGAGCCGCCCAGTAGCAACGGAGCCGCGACACTCGTCGCCCCCGTCTCCGCCCCCGACGACGAATACGCGGAGTGGGATTCGGCCGAGACGATCGTGGCGGTCGAGCGGGCACTCGCTTGGCACGGCGAGGTGATCCGGCTCGAGGCGACGGACGACTTCCCCCAGCGGCTGCGCGATGCGCGCCCCGACATCGTCTTCAACATCGCCGAAGGATTGCGCGGGCCGAATCGCGAGGCTCACGTCCCGGCGATCTGCGAGTTCTACGGAATTCCCTACTCCGGAAGCGACCCGTTCACGCTCGCCCTCTGTCTGGACAAGTCACGCACGAAGGAGATCCTCCGTGCACACGACGTCCAGACCGCCGACTGGTGGCTCGTGCGATCGACGAGCGACCTCGAGACGCTTGCAGCGCGTCCGCTGACTTTTCCGCTGTTCGCCAAGCCAGTGCACGAGGGATCGTCCAAGGGGATCACCGAGCGCAATCTCGTCGAATCGGCCGACGCGCTCGCGTCCATCGTGCGCGATCTGCTGGAGCGATATCAGCAGCCCGTCCTCGTGGAAGCCTTCCTGCCGGGAGCTGAATTCACCTGCGGCGTACTGGGCAACGGGAGCGAGGCCGTGGTGTTGCCGCTCGTCGGACTGAATTTCAAGGCGCTTCCCGCTGGCGCGCTGCCAATCTACGGCTTCGAAGCGAAGTGGCTGTGGGACCAGCCCGAGAATCCGCTCGAGATGTTCCAGTGTCCGGCTCCCATCCCCGATGCGCTGCGTTCGGAGATCGAGTCGGTCGTCCGGCGCGCGTACATGGCGCTGGGCTGCCGCGACTGGTCACGTGTCGACGTGCGGCTCGACGAGCGTGGCGTGGTGAACGTCGTCGAGGTGAACCCGCTCCCGGGGATTCTGCCCGATCCGGCGGAAAATTCCTGCCTGCCCAAGGCGGCTCGTGCGGCGGGTCTCGAGTACGATGCGCTGATCGGCGCCTGCCTCAGGGCGGCGGCCGAACGACACGGCGTCGCCCTGGTCGGACGCGCAGCGTGAAGATCGGCATCCTGTTCGACGGTGCGAGCGCTTCGTCGCCCGATCAGCTGATCGTGGAGACGGTGAACGCCGTCGCCGCTGAACTGGCGAGCGAGGGCAACGAGATCATCCGCATTCCCGCGAGTCCGGATGCTCGGTGGATCGACAGGCTGCGACGCGCGCGCGTCGATCTCGTCTTCAACCTCTGCGAATCCATCGATGGCGTCGCCGCACTCGAGCCGCCCGTGATCTCCGTGCTCGAGCTGCTCAGGATTCCCTACAGTGGAAGCTCGAGCTGGACAACGTCGCTCTGCCTCCGGAAGCATGTCGCCAACGCCGCGCTCGAGCGCGCCGGCCTGCCCGTACCCAAGTTCGCACTCGTGCGCCGAGGCGGCGCCATTCCGGCCGTCGGGTTTCCGGCGATCTGCAAGCCCGCCGCCGAAGACGCGTCGATCGGCGTCGAGCAGCGATCCGTGGTGCGCACCACCCGTCAGCTCACGGAACGCGTTGGCGCCATGCTCGAGCGCTGGGACGAAGTGCTGGTCCAGCGGTACGTCGAGGGGCGCGAGGTCAATGTCGCGATCCTGGGCGACGCGGTGCTGCCGATCGCGGAGATCGACTTCGGCCGCATGCCCAAGGGGATGTGGCGAATCGTGACGTACAAGTCCAAGTGGGAGACCGGCTGCGACGAGGATCTCGGCGCCGCGCCACGGTGTCCCGCGCGCCTGCCGGCCGGCGTCGCGTCACAACTGCGTCGTGTGGCCGTGGCCTCATGGCGGCTCGTGGGCGGATCGGGGTATGGCCGCGTGGACATGCGGATCGACGATCGTGGTCGACCGTGGATTCTCGAGGTGAATGCCAACCCCGACATCGCTCCCACGGCGGGCTTTGCGCGCATGGCGCGTATCGCCGGCATCGAGTACGGCGCGCTCGTGCGCCAGATCTGCGAGCTCGGGCTCGAGCGCTCGCGCCACGAGGGGACGACGGCGGAGCACTGGGCGATGGCACAGCGCCTCTCGGGCGTGACGATGGCGCCGGTGGGTCTCGATCTCTTCGCCGGCGAGGCGTAGCGACGATGCACATCGGCAGGCTGCGAGTTGGCGACCGTGCGCGCCTGGCCGAATTGCTGGTGGACACCGGTGCCTTTCACGCCGACGAAGTGGACGTCGCCCTCGGGTTGTTCGATCTCACGCACGGTGGGAACGCCAGTGGCGCGAACGATGCCTCGGTCGACTACGAGTTCGTCGGCGCGTTCGATGGGGACCAGCTGGTCGGGTACGCATGCTTCGGAGCGACGCCGGCCACGGAGGGGACGTATGACCTCTATTGGCTCGCGGTCGATCCCGTCGCGCAGGGACGCGGTGTCGGACGCGCGCTCGTTCGCGAAGTGGAAACGAAACTGGCGGGCAGGGGTGGTCGTCTGCTCGTCGTCGAGACGTCGTCACGCCCCGACTACGAGGGCACCAGGACATTCTATGCGCGCAGTGGCTACAGGGAAGCAGCTCGCGTGCGCGATTTCTACGCCCCGGCAGACGACCGGATTCTTCTCAGCATACGGCTCACCACACGAGACGGCGGAGTTGCGACGCGATGAGTGACTGGCAGAAAGTTCTGAAGGACGAGAGCATCAGCACGCTCGAGGGACTTCGGGCGTACGTCGCCGAGCGGTTCGGCGAGGATGCCGCGGAACGGGAGATCGACGTGGAGGCGCTCCGCCCCGCGTTCGACAATTTCCAGATGCGCATCACGCGCGAGTCCCTGTCGCAGATCCGCGAAGTCGGGGACGCGAACTGGAATCAGTTCATCCCGTCTGTCCAGGAACTCGAGATCGTCGACGGCGTGATCGATTCCCTCGACGAGGACGGCGACTCGCCGGTGCCGAACATCACGCACCGCTATCCGGACCGCGCCCTCTTCCTCGTCAGTCCCGTGTGCGCGAGCTACTGCCGCTTCTGCACCCGCCGGCGCAAGGTCGGTGACCCCGAGAAGATCTCGCTCCGGGAGTACGAGTCGGCGTTCCAGTATCTCGCCGCTCACACGGAGATTCGCGACGTCATCCTTTCGGGCGGCGACCCGATGATGCTGAGCGACTCGCGGCTCGAGTACATCTTCCAGCGCCTGCGCGCCATTCCGCACATCGAGATCATCCGGCTGGGCAGCCGGATCACCTCGCACCTGCCGGAGCGCGTCACGCCGGAGTTCTGCGAGATGGTGCAGAAGTATCACCCCATCTTCATGAACACCCATTTCAACCACCCGAGCGAGCTGACGCCTGCCGCCGTGGCCGCGCTCGATCGGCTCAGCCGAGCGGGGATTTCGCTTGGCTGCCAGACAGTCCTCCTGAAGGGCGTCAACGACGATCCGCACATCATGATGGCGCTCATGCACGCCCTGCTGCGAGCGCGTGTGCGGCCGTACTACATCTACATGGCCGACCAGGTGGCTGGCGGCGAGCATTTCCGCACGACGGTGCAGAAGGGGCTCGAGATCATCCAGGCGCTGCGGGGCTGGACGTCTGGAATGGCCGTGCCGCAGTTCGTGATCGACGCGCCAGGCGGCGGCGGCAAGGTGCCCCTGCTCCCAGAGTATGTCGAGGAGATCACGGAGGACGAAGTGGTCTTCCGGAACTATGAAGGCAAGCGTTTCACCTACAAGCAACCCAGACAGCTTGTGCCGGCGTCGGCGCCCGGCATCGCTGCCGAGGCGCATGACGTCGTGCCGATCGCCGCTGGCAAGGCGGCCAAGAAGAGTCGCGCCGCACGCCAGCGGAAATCGATGAACGGATAGCCGGACCTACATCGACACGTCGAGGGGCACTCCGCGAACGTCGCGGAGTGCCCCTCGCCAGTCTTACGAAGGTCGTCGGGCATCGACGACGCGAAGCCTCCGCTCCACCTCGTCGATCGCCAGATCGGGAATTCCGTAGCTCTCGTCCGCGTACGGAAACTCGCGCGTGCGGACGTCGGCGGCCCAGCGCCTCACCGCATCGAGGAGGGTATCGCGTGTGGCGGCATACTGCCGGACGAAGCGCGGGAGCCGTCCCTCGCCAAGACCCAGCAGGTCGTGATAGACGAGAACCTGGCCATCGGTGGAAGAGCCCGCGCCGATACCGATCACAGGAATCCCGACGCGGCGCGTGATGATTGCCGTGAGACGTGCCGGCACGGCCTCGACCACCAGCGCGGCGCACCCCGCGGCAGCAAGGGCGTCGGCATCGGCGAGAATCTCCAACGCCTGCTCGACATCCCGCCCGCGGGCGCGATAGCCATCGGGCGAGGTCACCGATTGTGGGAGCAGACCGACATGTCCGACCACCGGAATTCCGGCCGCGATGATCGCGCGCACCCTCGAGACGATCGGGCCGGCCCCCTCCAGCTTGACCGCGTCGCACCCGGCGTCGGTCACGAATCGACGCGCCGTCTCGACGGCGAGCGCGTCGCTCGGCTCGTAGCTGCCGAACGGCAGGTCGCCGATCACGGGCACGCGCGTCACGGCACGGCGCACGGCGCGCGTCAGCATCAGCAGCTCCTCGAGCGAGATCGCGCGAGTGGTGTCGTAGCCAAGCACCGTCATTGCGGCTGAATCACCGACGAGCACCACGTCCACGCCGGCTTCCTCCGCCACGCGTGCGGACGGAAAATCGTATGCGGTAAGCATCACGATGGGCTGACCCGCCGCCTTCAGCGAGGCCAGTGACGGAAGAGCGAAGGCTCCCGAATCAGGCACCGTCACGCGCGTGGCAGGGTCGGATTCACGAGCGCGTTGTCGATCAGCCGTATTCTTCCCAAGCGCGCGGCGAGAGCAATGAGTGTTTCGCCCGCGATCACGTTCACCGGCTCGAGCGCATCCGTGGACACGGCGGCGAAGTACTCCGGCTCGATGCCCGCTGCGCGGAGCACCGCCACTCCCGCACGGAGCGCGCGGGTGGCGTCCCGCTCCCCCTTCGCCACGGCGTCCACCACCGCGGTCAGCGCCCGTGCGAGCGCTGGCGCACGACGTCGGTCATCCGGCGGGAGCAGCACGTTCCGGCTCGACATCGCCAGGCCATCGGGTTCTCGAATGGTGGGACACACTTCGATGCGAACGGGCAGGTCGAGGTCGCGCACCATCCGCCGAACGAGCAGCGCCTGCTGCGCATCCTTCTGCCCGAAGAATGCGTCATCGGGCTGTACCATGTTGAAGAGCTTCGTCACGACCGTGGCCACGCCCCGGAAATGCTCGGGGCCCCGGACAACACCCTCGAGCGGTGCCGAGACGCCGAGGACCTCGACATGCGTCGAGAAGCCGGGTGGATAGACGGCGCGGACCTCGGGCGCGAAGAGCACGTCCGCGCCGGCCGACGCCGCGAGCGTGGCGTCGGCTGCCTCGTCGCGCGGGTAGCGGGCGAGGTCGCCCGGATCGGTGAACTGCGCCGGATTGACGAACAGCGATACGATGACGCAGTCACACACCTCGCGGGCGCGTCGCATCAGCGACAGGTGGCCATCGTGAAACGCTCCCATCGTGGGGACGAGGCCGACGCGTCCCTGACGTCCACGTGCGGCGGTGACAGCGGCGCGCAGCTCCGCGACGGAGCGCAGAACGATCATGACGGCTCGCTCCGGGTCATCGTGCGCGCGAGCTCCCGCGTTCCCGCCGTCAGCGCGTCCCAGAGCGGCAGCAATTCCGGCGTGGCATCGGCGACGGCGTCGCGCTGCCGGCTGACGGTCTCCGCATCACCGCGCACGATTGGCCCCGTGAGGGCCGCGCGCGCCCCGCTCGCGGCCCAGTTGTCCACCGTCGCCCGCACGAGCGGTACGAGCGCGTCCCGGTCGAGACCAGCGCGCGCGGCGAGCCGCTCCGCCATTCCTTCGATCGTCACGAGAAAGTTGGACGCCGCCGATGCAGCCGCGTGATACAGCGCGCGATCGACGTCCCTGATCACGCGCGCGTGCATGCCCAGGCGGTCGGCGAGCGCGCGAGCTGCAGCGAGCGATCGGGCGGAACTGCCGTCCACGGCGCAGGCGGCGCCGGCGAATCGCGCTCCGGCTCCGACGACGCTGAGCAGGGGATGCAGGGCGAACCGCTCGTGCGGGACGAGCAGCTCCAATGAGGCCGACGCGCTGACGTGCCCGACGAGTGCACCGGGCGCCAACGCCGTCGACGCGCTGACGATTTCGCGCTCGGGCACGCACAGCAGCACGATCGATGCACCTGCGCCGTCTGCGCCACGCCCGAGCGGTCCGCGTACCGGGACGCCCGCGTCGCCCAGCGCGCCGGCCAATGCCTCGCCCATCCGCCCCCGGCCCACGATGTCGCACCAGCCGGCCGGAAGCTCTCGTACCGCCACGTCGCCGTGGGGGTCAGGATTCGCCATGGTCACGTGCGCGGAATATAGCGTTCTCGCCAGACCGAGCCCGCCTTGCGTCTCGCGCTAGTGCGACGCGGCCTCCTGATCCCTGGTCGCCTGCGCCACGACCCGTTGTGCCGCTTCGGGCGGCATTTCCTCGTATCCACGGAAGTGCCGCTGGAACACTGCGCGCCCGTGCGTCATGGACTGGAGGGCGCTCGCGTAGAGGTGCAACTCCGACTGCGGAACCACTGCGCGCACCCGCGTTCCCCGTGCGCCCTCCGCCGCATCGGTCCCGAGGATGTGCCCGCGTCGCGATGAGAGATCACCCAGTACATCTCCAAGCGACTCTTCCGGCGTGACGATCTCGAGCTCGTCGAGGGGCTCGAGCAGCACCGGCTTGCATCGTGGCGCAACCGCCCTGAAGGCCTGGATACCCGCCATCCTGAACGACATCTCGTTCGAGTCGACCGTGTGGTACGAGCCATCGTAGAGTTCAACCTGGAAATCCACGAGGGGGAATCCCGCCAGGACACCGCGTTCCGCCGCCTCGTGGATTCCCTTCTCCACCGCGGGGATGAACTTGCTCGGGATGGCGCCACCGACGATGCGATCCTCGAACGTGATGCCGTCGCCCCGGATGGCGGGAGCGATGCGCACCCAGCAGTCCCCGAATTGCCCACGGCCACCTGACTGCTTCTTGTGCCGGCCCTGCCCTTCGGCCTGCAGTCGGATCGTTTCGCGATACGCGATCTTCGGCCTGCTGAGCTCCGCGGTGACGCCGAACTTGCGCCGCAGCTTCGCCAGGGCAATCTCGAGATGACGCTCGCCCATGCCCGCAACGATCGTCTCGCGCGTCTCGGAGTTGTATTCCACCTCGAACGACGCATCCTCCTCGTGCAGGCGATGCAGCCCCGCCTGCAGCTTCTCCTCGTCGACTCGATTCACGGCGTGGATCGCCATCCGGACGAGCGGCAGCGGAAACGCGATGGACGGAAGGCGGACAGGATGTTCGCGTGTGGAGAGCGTATCGTTGGTGTGTGTGTGCCGCAGCTTCGCGACGCAGCCGATGTCACCCGCGTGCAGGCAGTCGATCTCGAGCCGGTCGCGTCCCTGCGGAATCGCGAGATGGTTGAGCTTCTCGGTCGCGTTCCGCGTCGCGTTGAACACCTCGTCGCCGTTGCGCGCCTTGCCCGACAGGACGCGAAAGAACGACACGTCCCCCACGTGCGGCTCACTCTGAGTCTTGAACACGAGCGCGGCGAATGGTGCGTCGTCATCAGCATGAATGCGCACTTCGCGATCGCCTTCGGCGCCCACGAAGGCGTGCTGCTCCTCCATCTCGAACGCGCTGGGCATCAGCTCGACGATCGTGGAGAGTACGGCGCGCGTGCCGTAGTTCAGGGTGGAGGACACGCAGAACAGCGGAAAGAGTTCCATCCGCTTCATCGCTTCCTTCATCGCACCCATCGCTTCGTCCCGCCCGATCGCTTCACCATTCAGGTACCGCTCGAGCAACGAATCGTCCGTGGCGACGATCGTCTCCATCAATTCGGCATGGTAGCGGTCGAACTGCGGCCGTACCTCGTCGGGCACATCCGTCTCCTCGTACGCGCCGCTGCGCGCTCCCCGTGCGTACACGTGGGCGCGCTCGTCGAACAGGTTGACGATGCCGTGAAAGTCGGGGCCCTGCCCCACCGGGACCTCGATCGGAATGACCCGGCTGGTGAGGCGAGTCTTGATCTGCTGATAGATCGCGTCGAAGTCGGCATGCTCCTTGTCCATCATCGTGACGACGAACAGCACCGGGTCCTGCCGGGACACCGCGTCGTGGAACATCCGTTCGGTGCCCACTTCCACGCCCGCGGCTGCGCTCACGACGCAGAGCGCCCCGTCCGCGGCGGCGAGACCGCTGACGGCATCGCCCTGAAAATCCAGGAAGCCCGGCGTATCGAGGAGGTTGATCTTCGTGTCCATCCATTCGGCATGTGCACAGCCGAGATTCATGGAGTAGCCGCGCTCGATCTCTTCCGGCGCGGTATCGGTGAGCGTCGTTCCATCCGCGACGTTCCCGTGTCGTCGACTTGAGCCGGACACGAAGGCGAGCGCATCGACCAGTGTGGTCTTGCCGCTCGCCCCGTGTCCGACCACCGCGATGTTGCGGATTGCCGAACCCCGATACTCTCGCATTCGCATACCTCCGACTGACGTGGTGAGTGGGCCGTCAGGTG
>JBDSSY010000229.1:0-9299 GCA_039928585.1 Gemmatimonadaceae bacterium
GCTGACGATTGCAACCGCGAGTAGCGGGGCGAAGGCGAGCCGCGGGATGGGAATCGCATGATTCACGAGTGGACCTCCACTGTGTGTGCACTGGGACGATCTGCCCTGCGCCCTCTTACGGTCGCAATACACCAAGCGAGGACGGGATTCGACTCGGGGAGAAGGTTGGTATCGCGAGCACGGAATTGGCCAGGGGACAGGTGGCTCCCCGCTGACAGACGGGAGATCTTCTGACAATCATTCCTTGTCGTCCCGAGGAAGCGGAACCGTTGGCATACGCCGCAGCTCACACCGTTGCTCAGCAGGTCCTTTCGAGACGGCGACTTTCGCGTCGAGTATGGTTTCGTGCCTTGTCGGCGCATTGGGATTGACCCGTTTTCGTGGACGCCTCTCGCCGAAAGCGGCGCGCGGGAATGAGAGCCCTCCAACACCTGACAAAATTCTCACATTGAGCCGATGGGTGACAGCACGTTGACACCTTCTCGCTGCTGACATCCGGCACACGCCCGCTGCATACCGCGGTCTCCGAACCCCGGACTCCACTCGACGTACCGCCGCTCAGGAAGCTCCTCTTGCGGCCACCGCCCGCACGGCCGCGTGAACGGCGCACCCGAAACGAGAGTCGATATTGTGCGGCAATGTTGAACCAGGAAGTGTGCGTGTAGCCTGATCTACCGGGCCGGGGATGCACGTGATCTCACGGGACTTCCTCAAGTTCGGGCAGCTCTATCTCGATGGCGGCATCTGGAACGGCACTCGTCTCGTGAGCGCGACGTGGCTGGCGCAGTCGACCGCACGACAGGTGGATCGGTCCGACGGCTCGTCCGATGGCTTCGGGTGGCACCGGCACCAGATGCGAGTGGGTGCCCGGTCAATCGAGACGTACGAAGCGAGCGGGAATGGCGGTCAGATCATGATCGTCATTCCCGCGCTCGAGGTAGCGATGGCGGTGACGCCACGGAGCTATGGGCAGTTCCACCGCTGGCAACGCATCCGCGAAGTTCTCTTACCCGGCGTGCTTCGCGCAGTCCGCTATCAGGATGGTTCACACCCGGGGCGGACTCGAATTTGCTGACCGCCGCCGCGCGACTCGCCCGATTGCTCAGTGTGCCCTGAGCAGTTTGTCGGGCTCCTCGAACGCGATGATGACAGCGTCGGTGGGAATGCCCAGCTTCGCGAGCGCCTCTGTGACGGCGCGCGACCCCGCATCGGATGTCACTCCCACACGAACCTTGTTGCGCATGTGATCCAGGCCAGTGCTGCTCACCCCGTTCACACCGCGCAGCAGTTTTTTGGTGAGGTCATCACGCCAATTGGCGAGCGCCAGGTAGCCGTACCGGCCCGAGGCTGATTGCCACGGTGCGCGTCCGAACCCCGCTTCGAATACCGAAGTCAGCGCCGCCCGTGCCGCCGGCAGTGCATCGTCGCGCGTGAGAACGACAGTAGGGCGACCGCTATCGTCCAGATAGAAGCCGCCAAACTCGGGCACGAGTGCTCCGACACTCCGGAACTGGTCATCGATCGTGTGTGGTCGAGCGCGGACTGACGAGGACGCCCCGCTCACGGTTTTCGCCGGAACGATAACAGGGCTCGGCCGTTCGCACGACGCGCTGCCAAACCCGACCAGCGCAATGAGCATGTGCATGTGCATGCTCGGGAGTTGTAACAGCCGCGGGCCGGATGACGGTAAGCCGGGCATGAGTCTCCGCCCAATGGGGTTAATGCTTAACAGAATCAGCAGAACCTGTGCCTCCCACCGTGTCGTCGGGACTCTACCGGGAGATGGCACTTCGGAAGAAATGCAAAGCATCCGCGGGCCTGTCTCTCTCGTGAGCACAGTTGCCTCCAGCGCAAGGCATGGCGCGTGGGCAGTGGCCAACGATTGGAAAGTTCTCACGATGCGATGCGGCCAATCCGTAGCCTGATTGACCGCAAGATGCCGTGGCTGGACGGTGTTGGCGCAGTGGAGCAGATCCGTGCGACGTACACCGGCGCGCGCATTGTGATTCTCACCACGTACGACGTGGACGACGTGGAGCGGGCGCTGCGAGCTGGCGCCAGGGCGTATCTGCTGCGGGATATGCAGCCGTCGGAACTGCTCGCGCGCGTTCGCGCGGTGGATCAGGGCCGCAGCTGGGTGCCGCCAGCCGGAGCGGCTAGGCTCGCGGAGCGCAGGACACGTTGAGCGCTCACGCCGCGAGAGATGGGCTTGTTGCGCGAGCTGGCGGCAGAGAAAAGCAATAAGGAGATCGCCGCGACGCTCGGCGTGGCCGAGGGCACGGTGAAAGTGCATGCGACGCGGTCGTATGAGAAGCTCGGCGCGTCAGGAGGCACGGAAGCGTTCGCACTGGCGCTGGAGCGAGGCACTATTCGGCTCTCGGGACGCGCCGGACAGCGCGGCCGCCAACGATTCACGTGCGAATATCATGCTTGCCGACGAGTCGGCACGATCAGTCGGTGGGCAACGCCTTCGACGAGCACACCGCCATCGACGCGTCGCCGATCAACCCGTGTACGTCAGCAAGGTTGCGATCTTCTGCGCGAGTGCGCGGAGCTGCTGCGTATGCGCGCGGACGCCGTGGACGTTGTTGTCGTACTCGCGGCTTCCCTCCCAGGCT
This sequence comes from Gemmatimonadaceae bacterium, assembly GCA_039928585.1. Classification (GTDB taxonomy): domain Bacteria; phylum Gemmatimonadota; class Gemmatimonadetes; order Gemmatimonadales; family Gemmatimonadaceae; genus AG11. The sequence continues at coordinate 2,619 of JBDSSY010000229.1, forward strand.
GACGCCTCGCGCTCGACGGCGACGAGATCTTCGCGGGTGAAGCGGACCTCTTCCCCCGCGACGCGGGCGTGAGGGCGGGTGGACTCGTGCTCGGTACCGCAGATGACGCAGTAACTGTCAGGACGACCGCACACGGGGCAGTAGTCGTCCAACTCGGTCGGACCGGGAGCTTGTGGGATTCGAAGTGCTTGGGACATCTTGGCGGCAGCGCGTAGAGTGTGACGGATGTCATTTATGGTAATTGCGAAACTACGAGGTGCCAACCGCGCGCCGACTGGCCAACGGAATCGCTTGAACGTCAGGCGTTGCTCGCACGAGGGCGGCGACGGAAGGACTGAGCGTCTGGAGAAGCTAACTGACTGTGATGTCGCTGCTTGCACCGCATTTCAAAGTGGAGTGATCTCCGGGTGACGTACAAATGACGCGTGACGTAGAATATTCCGTCCTCTTCAAAAGTGGTCCGCCGACCGCCTGAGGCATGAGAATGTCCATTGTCAAGGTCGATAATCTCGGGGCTTGCTCGATCCGCACACCCGTTGCGCACGTTACCCCCGATTCGCCGATTTTCTTTTTTGTATTGCTCTTTATATGCGAAGCACAGGGGCGCTCAATCCTTAGATCTGAGCTGGTCGACGTCGTGTTTGGAGAAAAGACGAACAGCAGAGATGTCTCTCACAACTTGCGTCAGCTCCTATACCGTATCAGAAAGTTGGGCGTGCCCGTAAGCGTCAGTCCGAGCGCAGTATCACTGAATGTGCAGGATGTCGACAGTACGTTGCACGAATTTATTCGTTCAGGCCCAGACGCTCGAGTCCAACGGTTGGCTCGGAGTATTACTATTCTCCCCGGCTATACCGGTATCCACCCGGTCGCGGCGGAATGGCTTGACGCATTGCGCGATCGTGCGCACGCCGTATTACGTCGTCAGCTGAATGAGGATTTGCATTTCTTCCGGCAGCGAGCTGACTGGCGTAGCGTGGAATGCATTGCGCGCAGATTGCTTGAGATCGATTCTCTCAGCGAGAGCGCCACTCTCGGACTGGCAGAGGCCGTAGCACTCAGTGGCTCCAAGACGCTCGCCCTGAACATTCTTCATAGGTACGAAGGCGAGCTAGGCGACTCTCGGGCAATTCTAGCTCTCCCGTCCCAAGTACTCCGTAAGCGGATATCGAACGGTTCTCCTCGTCAGCTCAAGTCACACTCACGACAGCGGGCGCTGATCGGGAGGTCCGATGAAGTGCGTGCCTTAACTGCTTCGTGGCAGCGAAGCCGTAACTCGCACTTTGGCATTATTGCTGTTACTGGGGATAAGGCGATAGGCAAAACGCGCGTGCTCGAAGAGCTATCGGCATTAGTTACACTTGATGGCACAGGCGTTGTCATTCAGTACTGCGCCGAGGAACGAGATCGAGGAAGGCCATTGTCGCTGTTTACGGACCTTGTCCGTCAACTCCTCCTCCTTCCTGGCGCAGCTGGTTGTGATCCTGGAGCGCTGCCAGTTTTGCGTCGACTTACGGTTGCCAAACCAACACTCGGTCGGCCCGCGGACTCGTTAGGTCAACCACTCTACGATGACGCGGGAGTGCGCAACGCCATCGCTGATTTACTTGCAAGCGTAGCAAGCGAGCGATGCGTCCTGTGCCTTGTCGACGACGCGCATCACATAGATGACGCGTCCTTAGCGATGCTAGATGGCATACGGCGGAGGCATCTATCTCTCCCCGTGCTTTTTGTATTGGCAGCACGGACCCAAGGAATTGATGTGGTGCGTTCGCTTTTCTTGCTCGATACCTCAGTGCGCATACCGCCGCTTTCGCACAGCCAGAGCCGAACGCTCCTAAGCTCCCTGTGCAGAAGTGAGAACAGATCACTCAGCGAAGCTCACACAGACTGGAGCTTGCAGGTGGCGGCTGGCAATCCTGGACACCTTGAACTTCTTCTCGCGAGTTCATCGCTAAGTGAATCAGTCTCATCCGTGCCAGCCGATATTGTCGCCCTTACAGACGAACGGATAGCCTCACTTTCCTCTGAAGCGCAACACTCCCTTCAAGCGCTCTCGCTGATCGGTGAGGTTACCGTCGCTTCCACTGTATCCCGTCTTACGGGCCTTCTTGATTACTCACTGCTCACCGCCCTGGACGAACTCGATCGCTCGACACTGCTCCTGTGCTCGGCGGGAGGCATACAAGTCCGCTCGAGTTTCGTTGCAGAGCGTTCACTGCATTTGGCCTCCCCACCAGTCGTAAGTCTTATGCACGAGCGTGCAGCACTCATGCTAGAGGAGAGGCACCCAACCGAATCAGTACCAGCCTCTCTCGCATGGCGGATTGCTAATCATTGGAAGGCGGCGGGACAATCAGAACGTGCCAGAGACTTCATGCGTGTAAGTTGGCAGCACGCAGTAACCATTGGTCAACCGATGGTAGCGTGCGACGCCATTCGTAATGAGATCGCTTCTGCTCAATCAAATGCTGAGCGAGCGGTGCTCCAGGACGATCTGATTGGCGCGCTAAAAGCGGCGGGAGAGCTTCGGGACGTCCACAGAACAATCGCTGAGCGTCAAACACTGAGCGACCTCGTTGGCGATACCCACTTCGTTCGAGCATCGCTTGCGTTTGATCGCCTAGAAGCAGAGGTTTTGGACTACAGTATTCCAGCGAGTCATCTAGACGCATTGTTGCGGCATGTCACCTCGCTTGAGCTAGACACGCCGAGGAGATTACGGGCCGCTCGTCTGTTGATGATAGCGGCTTATGTGTTGATAGACGCGTCCCTGGCCTCGTCAGTTGCCGGCTTGGGAGATTCGCTTATTGCATCCGATAGTGTATCGGAACTGAACCGAAGGCAGATATCTCTAATATTTCATACAGTCTTCGGCGATCCAAATACGGCGTTGACTATCGCATCAAGTATCGACTCTATAGCCGCCGAGGGCGAGAGATCGTGGTCTAAGTTCGTCTCGCACCGAAACTGTTCCTTGGCGCGACAGCTCGTAGGACCGGACGATAGTGACTACACGGAACTGGAGCGTGACTACAGGGAGTGCCTTGACGCATCCATGTCAATGACTGCACTCCAATGCGCTGCCCACCTTGCATCGATTTTAATAGACGATGGTGACATCGCACGCGCGAAAGAATGGATGTCAAGGGCGGAGACACTGATCGCTTCGAAAGAATTGCAGAGCAATTCAGTCGACTACCTGAGTGGCCAAGTCGACCTCGCGCTTTTAGCTGGCGACGAACAACGCGCTAGAAGTTTTTTGGCCAAGATGCACGAAAGCGCGCATAGGTACAGGTTTGGTCGCCTTCGCAACGACCTTTTCTTGTACCGACTGCGCGTTCACCAAGTGTGCAATGGAACAGCCATATCGTCCGATGATCTCGCCGAACTGATTCGCTTCCATGAACTTGCTAGGAGCTTTGGCCGACATGATGATCACATGGAGGTGCTTTGGGTCGCACTTGTCTCCCATGGGCGGGCGGAAGAGGCGAGTAAGTTGCTGACCGAATACCTTCGCACACATCGCCGGGAGCGACGGAGTTGCCGACATTTGCTTAAAATGCGTACGCAAGCTGACCCTGCGTGGCGGCTAAACCGCCTTCACCCGTTGGCGGCGAGTGGAGAGTAGCGTTAGCACATTTGACCTATTGTCGGCAAGATTCGGCGGGAAGATCTTGTTCCAGAAATCGGCGCTGATCAGTTTGTCCACCATTTCAGGGTCAAATTGCTGGCCGCGACAACGAACGAATTCGTCGCGCACCGCTTCCTCGCTCAATGGATCTCTGTACGGTCGCTTGGTCGTCATCGCATCTAACGTGTCGGCCAACATAATAACGCGAGAAGCTAGCGGGATATCTTCACCAGCCAAACCGTCTGGATAACCCGTTCCATTCCAGTTCTCGTGATGATGCCTGACAGCAGGTACGACATCGCGAAGCTTGGTCATTGTTGCGACGAGCGAAGCTCCATCCACAGGATGCTGCTTTACGATTGCCCACTCCTCGGGCGACAGTCGAGCATCTTTCATCAGAATCGGAGCATACTTATCGTAAATTTTCCCAACATCATGAAGCAGAGCGGCAGTACCAATTTCCTCAACTACCTTCGAACTTAGATCTAAAGCACGTGCGATAGTGAGTGCGTAATCCTGAACGCGTCGAGAATGGCCAGAGGTGTAAGGATCACGCGCTTCGATCGACTTAATCATGAGCTCTAGGAGTTCACGATTCGTTTGCTCAAGTTCTAAGTTTGTCGTATGAAGTTGGCGAATGCCAAGAATGGGCATCCAGAAAGTGGCGGCGAGAATGGGTCCCCATTCTGCGTAAATCCATGCAAACACAAAAACAAGAGGACTCGCAAGAATATCTAGTCCGATCGTCGAAAGATGCACTTCACGCCATACTTGAAGCGTGCGCACACCAGTTGAAAGGGCAATGACCCTGCTGACGATTAAGGTATTAATTACGAAGGCGCAAACGAAGCAAACGAAAGCTGCGGCACCTACGAGTAACGTCATTTGCTGAATACCTGCGCCCTGCAGCGTCAGAAGGCTGACGCCACCCAAGCTTCGGTAAATAAGAATGGTAGTGCAGATGGTAAGCGTGAGTTGCGCAACATTAAAGATCTGCCGCACACGTTCACGCTTACCGGCAAATTCGGCTATTGCCTTAACGACAGCGACCGTGACGAGTGCAGAAAAGCTCGGCACAAGTAGCACGGTAGCTATGTAAGGAATGAACGCAATCGATCCTCTAGCACCTCTTGGTAGCACGAATGCGAGTAACTCCGCCGTCAGCGCGAGGCAGGCGAGCGTCGCGAGTGTTGATACCTGATCACTCGGAATGCCTGGAGTCACGCCATGGAGGATGTAGCCCCCACCGAGTGCCAGAGCACATATCATCGCCACGTATATCCTAACGTTCACAGCACTCTCCTATTCGAGCCGCACCCCTCCCGCCCACTAACTACCTACCAAGACGAGAAACCGCCGAAGCAAAAAGCGAAAAGATTCTGAAGAAAGTTTTCCATTTGCGTTACCTCCTTTCGAGTTAGTCACGCTTTCGCGCGCTCTCTACAGTAGGCTCCGCTATAATCGCTTTTTCGCTCCGCTCACTTCGCTCCGAGAGGGGGAACGGCTAAATCACAACAGATCAGTCAATTCTGTCACTTCTGTGCAGCGGTGCTATAAGGATTGCTCAAAACTCCACCCACCGATTCGTAGCATCCAGCACGGCCAACACACTCGCCGTCTCGATGCCATCCTTGATCTCGGCGCTGCCCGTGAGCAGCGCCGACTCTCTTCCGAATCGCGTCGTCAACGCCACGAACGCAAATTGCCGCTCGAACGCGTCCACGATCCTCGCTCCCTCGAACGCCAGCATCCGACCATCCATGTCGGCCTGCTGCACCGCCGCCATCGCCGCGCGGGCCGCCGTCTCCGTCCGTACCGCATGCGTCTCCTGACCCTGCGCCTCACCCACGAACATCTCGTCGCCTCGGCGTAACGTCACGCGGCAGGTCATCCCGCTCGCACGGCTCCGGCGTACTTCCACATCCTCGAAGTACAACAGCCGCTTCGTGCTCTTGATCGCGATCTCCGTCGCCATCGCCGCCGGCGACGGGGTCGGCGTCACAATCGGCGACCCGTAGCCGGGGGTGTACCGCGCCGCACGAATCGCCTCGGCCGCCGGTCCCTCGCTCGTCGCCACAGAGATCTTCTTGTGGCTCACCCGCATCCCCAGGTTCGCCAGCAGCGCGCTCTCCACGTTGCGCACGGTCTGCTTCGGCGACACTTCCGTGGTCGTCAGCACATGCACCTCGCTCACCTCGCCCGTGGGGCCAGGCACGATGCGCACGTTCAACACGCCAGGCAACGTCACCAGCAACTCCTCCGCGCGCTCGATCGGCAGCACGGTCCCCGCTATGGGAGACACGTCTGCCGGCGTGCGCGACGACAAGGAGGGCGGTGCGTTCTCAGGCTTCGCTGACACCGTCAAGTGAGCTGGGGACGCATGGGAGTACTCCTACCGGATTAGGCGGGACGCCACTTGCTGGCGCGTCAGCGAGCCTGCTTCGGCTCTGCTGGTTGGTAGGCGCGAGCGAATATTTCACGGTTCTGACATTTAGTCAAGCGTTTCCTCCGTCGAGTGACAGTCGTGTGACTCACTCGACGGCGTATTCCAGTTCGGGCAACCGGTATTCCTTGATCTTCCGGTACAACGTCCGCTCACCAATACCCAGCAGATCGGCCGCACGACGGCGATTGCCACGCGTCTCCTTCAACGCAGCTTCGATCACCGCCCGCTCCACATCCGCCATCCTCGTGCCCGGCGCTATCGTCACGACGTTCGGAGGGGCCATTTCGTCACGAGGGCCAATCGCGGAAACCGCTGCGGGCAACGGAGTTGGCTCGCCAACCCCCGACATGGGCACTTCCCCGATGAATGCCCCGCGCGCGCCATCGAAACCCGCGCGCAACGCCACCGCCACGGGCCGCTCGTGATCCACCTGCCGCCGCAGCTCCTCCACCTGAAGCTTGAGGTCGAGCAGGCTCCGCAGGATGAACTCGAGCTCACGCCCCTCCCCCGCCGCACGCTCCGCCCCCCGACCCGCACTCCCCACACGCACGGGCAGAAACCGCGAGCTCCCCCCATCGCGAATGTGGCGCGGCAGGTCGGC
>JBDSSY010000230.1:0-7641 GCA_039928585.1 Gemmatimonadaceae bacterium
TATGGCGGCAAGCGCTCCGAGGCCCACAAGGCGGCCGTCGTCGGTGACACCGTCGGCGATCCGTTCAAGGACACGGCAGGCCCGTCGCTGCACGTGCTCGTGAAGCTGCTGAGCACCATCACGCTCGTGCTCGCGCCGCTGTTCATCTGACGCTCCGATAGAGGCCAGCGGATGAAATCGCTCTTCGCTCGCAAGCCGATCGCGGTCCTCCAGGACGACGCCAACGGACTCAAGCGAGTTCTCGGGGCGGGCGATCTCGTGATGCTCGCGATCGGCGCCGTGATCGGCGCGGGCATCTTCGGCGCCATCGGGACAGCCGCGGCTGGACAGATCGATGCGGCGGGGACGGTCATCCGCCAGCCGGCGGGGCCGGCGCTCGTCTTCTCGTTCCTGCTCCTCGGCGGCGTCTGCGCGCTGGCGGCGCTGTGCTACGCAGAGCTCGCGTCGATGATTCCGCAGGCGGGGAGCGCCTACGCGTACTGCTACGCGACGCTCGGCGAGCTCGTGGCGTGGATCATCGGCTGGGACCTCATCCTCGAGTACGCGGTCGGCAACGTAGCCGTGGCGATCTCCTGGGGCGACTACTTCAAGACGTTGACGGGTGGATTCCTCCACCTGCCCGTATGGCTCACCACCGGGTACCGTACGGCGCTCCTCAGCTCGGACCCCGGCGTGCACGGCCTGCTCGCGAGTGCCCCGAAGATCGCCGGCATTCCGATACTCGTGAACGTTCCCGCAGCGGCGATCGTGTTGCTGGTGACGCTCGTCCTGTTGCGCGGCGCGAAGGAAAGCTCGCGTGCCAACAATGTCATGGTCGCCGTCAAGCTCCTGGCGCTCGGCTTGTTCATCGCCGCCGGGCTCACGAAGATCAATCCGGCGAATTACACGCCGTTCGCGCCTGGCGGGTTCACGGGCATCCACAACGGCGCGGCCATCGTGTTCTTCGCGTACATCGGCTTCGATGCCATCTCGACGGCGGCCGAGGAGACGAAGAATCCGCAGCGCAACCTCCCCATCGGCATCCTTGGCGGATTGGCGATCTGCACGATCATCTATGTGGTCGTCGGGTTCGTCCTGACGGGCATGGTGAGCTACAAGGAGCTGGACCCCAGCGTCCACGCCGATCCGCTCGCCTATGCGCTTCAGAGCACAGGCATGCAAGGCGCGGCGTGGCTCGTCGCGCTCGGCGCGGTGTTCTCCATGACGGCGGTGCTTCTTGTCTTCCAGTATGGCCAGCCTCGTATCTTCTACGCGATGGCGCGGGATGGACTGCTCCCGAAGTTCGCCGGCCGGGTGCATGCACGCACTCGCGTTCCGTACGTGACGACGATCATTACCGGCGTGCTCGTGGCCTCGTGGTCGCTCATCGGAGACGCGGGCGAGACGTACGATCTCACGAACATCGGGACGCTGTTCGCTTTCGCGCTCGTCTGCGTCGGCGTCCTCGTGCTGCGGCATACCGATCCCGATCGTCCGCGTCCGTTCCGCGTGCCGTTCGTGTGGCCGGTGTGTCTCGGGGGCGCGGCAGCATGCCTGTTCGTGATGAAGGGGTTGCCTCCCCAGGCCTGGGTGCGATTCGGCTGGTGGCTGGCGATCGGCATCGCGCTGTATTTCGTGTATGGCTACCGTAACTCCGTGCTGCGCCGGAGCGCGGCAGCGACCTCCCCCGAATCGCCGACTTGATGACTGGAGTGGCAGCTCATACACCCACCCCGACCGCACCACGCCGGGGTCTCGGTCGAATTTCGCAGACACAGTGGATCGTCATTTCGATGGTCCTCGGCATCCTGATCGGGTATCTCTTTCCCGATCGGCCCGAGGGCACCGGCGGATTTCAGGCGTCGGATCTCCAGATCCTGTCCACTGTCTTCCTGCGCATGATCAAGTCGCTGATTGTGCCGCTGCTGTTCGCGACGCTCGTCGTGGGCATCGCTGGCCACGGCGACGACATGAAGCGCGTGGGTAAGCTGGCGTTCCGATCGATCGTGTACTTCGAGATCGTGACGACGCTGGCGCTCGTCGTCGGTCTGGTGGCCGTGAATCTCGTCAAGCCCGGCCGCGGCGTGAACCTCGCCGCAGCGACGTCGGAGGCGGGGTCAGAGTTCGCGAAGACCAAGACGACGTTCGCGGGCGTGATCGAGCACACGGTACCGCAGAGCTTCTTCGAGGCTGCAGCAAAAAACGAGGTGCTCCAGATCGTCTTCTTCGCCATCATCTTCGCCGTGGCGCTCTCGCAGGTGCAGGGGCCAGCGAAGGCGTTCATGCTCTCGTTCTGCGAGAGCCTGAGCGAGGTGATGTTCAAGTTCGTCGGGATCGTGATGAAGTTTGCGCCGTTCGGCATCGGGGGCGCGATCGCCGTCACGGTAGGGCGGAGCGGGCTCGGCGTGCTGAAGAACCTGGGCGTGCTCGTGCTCACCCTCTACGGCGCGCTGATTTTCTTCGTGCTGTTCGTGCTGCTGCCCATCGCCATCGTCTTCAAGGTGCCGCTCCGTCGCTTCTGGGAGATGACAAAGGAGCCGTGGCTGATCGCCTTCACGACCGCATCGTCGGAGGCGGCGCTGCCGCTCGCGCTCCAGAACATGGAGAAGCTCGGCGTGCCGCGCCGCATCGTGTCGTTCGTGCTCCCCACGGGCTACTCGTTCAACCTGGACGGCAGCACGCTGTACCTCGCGCTCGCTTCGGTGTTCGTCGCGCAGGCCGCCGGCATCGACATGCCACTCGGCACGCAGATCCTGATGATGCTCACGCTGATGCTGACCAGCAAGGGCGTCGCCGCGGTGCCGCGCGCGTCGCTCGTCATCCTGTCGGGGGCGCTGGCGCAGTTCAACCTGCCGCTCGCCGGCGTGGCGATCATCCTCGGCGTAGACGCGCTGATGGACATGGCGCGCACCTCGATCAACCTCGTCGGCAACTGCCTGGCGACGGTTGTGATGGCGCGGTGGGAAGGATCGTTCGACACGCCCGGGTCAGACATGCCGGTGACGGATGCGCTGGCGGGAGCGCCGCTGCAGATGCCGGTGATTCGGGAGGGAGGGGAGCGCCCGTTCGGCGGGTAGGGCGGGATCGAATCGCCCAAGGCCGGCAACCACTCGACGTCTTCGCGAGCTGACTCATCGCCTTCGCGAAGTCGCCCGTCGCGGCGGCGGAATCCGACGGTACGTGGGCAGCCACTTTCTGGGGCGCGCCCGAAGCACGGTCGATCACCCGTGCCCCGTCCGACGCCGTGCGCCTGCATCCTTCTCCCCGTGCCTCCCCATTCACGCAAGGAAGACACGGCGGAAATCGTGTTGCTCCCAATTGTTCTGCTCGTCCCAATCCCGAGTAGCACAAGTGGCCGCCGTGACTCGAGTTGCGGCAGCGAGAAATCTCACGGACGGCCTCGATCTGCCGTAACCTGACTCGCGGCCGCGTCCCTCGCGGCCATCATCTCCTGCGGCGGCGACAACAGTACAGGCCCGGCCGTCGCCCGCAACAGTGCCGGTGTTGGCAGCTCCACGATGCGTGTGACAGCCGATATCGATGCTGCCAACGCCACGGGCGGCTTCACCACCGATTACTCCGTCTCACTGCGCGACGGGCTCGCGAACCGAATCTCTGGCGCGACCGTGACGATCAGCAACGCGTCACTCGGCACGCTGACTCTTGTCGAGACCGGAGCGTCGTCGGGCGACTACGCGAGCACGAGAGTCGGGTTCCCGGCGGGTGATTTTCGCCTCGATGTCACGCGCGGCGCCGACAATGTCAGGAACGTGAACCTCGGCGGACCCGGCGTCCACACGATCAGCGCCCCGGTCAACGGGTCAGTTGCCACGGCCGGCCAGCCACTGGTCGTCACCTGGAGCGTCCCCTCCAAAGCCAAGGCCGCCGAGCTCGAGACGAGGGATTTTGGCCCCATCGTGATCGCGGACCTCGGTACGTACACGATCGCCGGGGCGAACAACCCCGCCAACGGCAGCCAGCGTATCCGGGTTCGGCGCTACAATGAGGTCGACATCGCTGGCGGTCTGCCTGGATCGCGCCTTCGCGTAGCCGTCAAGAACACAGTGGAGCCGGTCAACGTACGGTAGGTGAGGCCGCGAGCCGAGCGTCGGGCGTGTCCTGCGCCCGGCTCGCGCTCCTGGCTACTTCTCTCTCCTTCCCCCGCGAGTAGCTCTTCGGGAATGACGACGAGCGTGATCTTCGACGCTCGGATGGGAGCACACCTGACTCAGTCAGGTCGGAGGCGAGGGAGCGTGAGTGTGAAGGTCGACCCTTCGCCAACGATGCTCGTAACGGTCAGGTCGCCGCGCATTGCCCGAGCGAGTTCACGGCTGATCGCGAGTCCGAGTCCGACTCCCTGTTCGTGCTCGGGCGTGACATGCCGGTCGATCTGCACGAATGGCTCGAACACCGACGAGATCTGCGCAGGCGCGATACCGCGCCCGGTGTCGGACACCGAGATGGTGGCCGTCGCATCCTGTGCATCACACCAGATGCTCACATCGCCGGCCGGGGTGAACTTCAGTGCATTGGTGAGCAGATTGATGAGAATCTGGCGCAGCTTCTCCTCGTCGGCATGGACCTCGATGTCGGGTGCACACGTGCTGACGGTCAGGTTCAGTTGCTTCGCGCGCATCTGCGGGCCGACAAGGGCATCGACACCGGAGAGTATTTCGGCCACTCGAACGACCCGCGACGTGATGACGATCTGACCTGCTTCGAGCTTCGTGTAGTTGAGAATGCTGTTGATCAACCCCAGAAGATGCCGCTGATTGATCTGAATGCGCTCCAGATCCGCCTGCTGATCCGCCGTGACGGCGCCTCGGATGCCGAGTGAAATAAGCTGGGCGTATCCGCCGATCGCATTGAGCGGCGTCCGCAATTCGTGTGACATGATCGTCAGAAAGTCGGCCTTCGCGCGATTTGCCCCCTCGGCCTCGGTGCGTGCCTCACGCTCGCGCGCATGCAGAATCTCGAGATGCTCGCGTTGCCTCGACAGCTCCAGCGCGCGCACCTGCAGTTCGGTTGCACTTTCCTCGAGCTGGATGTTGCTGGCCAGCAACTCCTCATTGAGCGCGGCCGTGTGCTCGGCGTGGCGAATCTGACGGTCGAGCATCGCACGTCGCAGGTCGAGCGCCGCGTCACGTTCAATCGCGCGCCACGGCTGGGAGGTGCCGCGCGACAATTCCTCCCACAGTTCGAAGCTCCCGCGGGGATGGAGGCGCGCGGAACCGTCAGGTGCGATCGCCACCGGCTTGCGAGGATCGCCAGCCCATCGCACCGATTGTCGCAGCTCGCCACGAAACCAGACGAGAAGATCGCGGCGATCGCGTGTCAGGTGGATGGACAGCACACCGCTTGCGGTCGCCGCAAAGTCGGCCGCGGGCGGAAAATCCGCAGCCAGCGACGTGGTCTCGTAGAAGTCATCGGTGCGGTCACGCAGCCACTCGACGAGCATCGCGAGTTCGCGCTCGACCGGTGTCACTCCGATGCGAGCAAAGTCTCGGTCATGGACGTACAGCCCGCCGTCCGCCGTCACGAGGTCAAGCATTGTCACGGCACCGCTCATCAGCGCAGCGCGGATCCCATCCTGGGAGTTGAGCTGCTCGACCAGTCGATTCTGGTGCGTTCGAATCTCGAGTGCGTAGGCGCGCTCGTCGAGCCGGTCGGTCACTCCAATCTGCAGCGAGAGCGCCTGCGCCAGGAATTCGCACAGCGAGCGCTCGGCGGACGAGATGCGCTTGGGGCCCGCGTAATGATGTCCGGAGATCAATCCCCACAGCTTGCCGCGATGAATCAGGGAGATGACCAGGCTCGCCTTCACTCCCATGTTGCGCAGGTACTGCACGTGAATCGGAGAGACGCTCCGCAACAGCGATCCACCCAGATCGAGCGGCGCTCCGGTGAGGGGGTTGTCTACCGGCACCAGTGACGAAGGAACGAAGGCGACATCGGGAATGACCCGAAGCCAGTTGCGCAGGAACAGCGCACGCGCCTGCGCGGGAATGTCCGACGCGGGATAGTGCATCCCCATCCAGGATTCGACGTCCCCTCGCTTCGACTCGCCAATGATCTCACCGTGCCAGTCGGGGTGGAATCGATAGACCCACACGCGATCGAATCCCGTCAGGTCGCGCAACTCGGACGCGACGCCCTGCGCCAGTTCGTTCATGGATTCGGCACGCTCCAGCTTCTGCACCGTCGCACGCATCACCGCGCTGATGCGATCGACGGTGAGGTGCTCGGCGGAGATCGCTGGCTCGAGCTCGAGAATGACGATGCCCTCGCTCTGGTACAGGATTGCGTCGAACAGGCTCGGTGCACCGTTGACCGAAACGGAAAGGCGAGCGTCGCTTCGGCCCGATGGCGCGAGTAACATGCGCCGGACGTCAGCCTCGAGTGGTGCACCCAGTACATCCCGAAGCGTCCGCCCCAGCACGTCAGCGGGCATGTGCCCGAGCAGTGCGAGCGCCGACGTGCTGATCTGCAGAATCGTCAGCGAAGGCGCCTGCAGCGACATGAAGACGCCATAGGGCTGAACCGCACCGGGAATGTGAATCGGCTCCCGATCGCAGTTCGTCAGATCGATCGGCACGCTCGGGGGGACGAGCTCGCCCTGGGGCTGCGCTCCAGGCCCGGCAGACATCGCGTCAGGCACGGTCGGCCACGTGCTCGATTCTGCTGGCGCGCGCGCGCGGGTCGGATGTGAGCAGCCACTGTTCCAACGAAAGGAAACACATGACCGCGCCGCTCACGATCTCATCCGTTCTTCCGTACAATGCCGCCCATCGGGTCAGCTCCCGGCCAAATAGTCCCCACATCTCGCCGGTGCGTTCGCCATAGCCATGAAAGAACGACAGACCATCGTGCGCTGTCAGGCGTAGTCGCTGCGAGACGTTTCGTTCCACCACGCGACCGCCCAATGTTGCACCCTCGAAAACGTACAAGACGCCAAGCGCGGTGCCGACGCTCGCGATGACCGGAGTGGGCGCAACGCGATCGACGAGTTCCACTCCCAGCTCGGCTTGCAATCTCCCCAGATCTCGGCGAAGCGCTGGAACCTTCCGCCGTTCGTCAGCGCAGAGACTCGAGTTCTCCGACGCCAGCGCTCGCCACACCGTGGGCTCCCACGTCGCGTAGAAGCCGTGGAGCGCTTCCAGACAGGCGAAATATGACGCGCGGTCGCCGAGCGCGCTGAGGGATGGGAGCGCCGACTCGACTCTGGCATGTACTGTCGAAGTGGCCGCCTTCAATTCCTGGAGTACCGAATGCGCCGGAGACGCTGCGCCGATCACCTGCCCGACTCGCCGACATGTCGCAGGGCGCCTCGTACGGCACCGCGTGCTGCGTCCACCTCGTTCGCGTTCAACTCTGCGCCCGGCACCGCGCTCCTGAGCCGCTGTTCGAGCCGCTTCCGAAGTGTGGTGCCCTTCGTGAGCATGCCACCGGTGAACGCAACCGGTGTCGCCGCGCGCTCATCGCCGAACAACTGCCGCGCGAGCGCCCGGACATGCAGCACGAGCTCTTCGACGGCGAGGCTGATCAATGCGTTCGCGCGCAGGTCTCCGGTGTCGGCCACGCTGGTCACCACCGGCGCGAGCGTCGCGAGCAACGCCGGCGTCGCCTGTGCCGCCCATGCGACGAGTTGCTGTGGCTCGTTCA
>JBDSSY010000231.1:0-12277 GCA_039928585.1 Gemmatimonadaceae bacterium
GGGGTGTGTTGACGGAGAGCGTGACGGCACCGATGACGCCTTCGCTGCTCGTCATTGGGGCAGTGATCTCGATGCCGTCGTGGCGGGTGTGGGTCACCACCTGGCCCACCGCCAGCGCCTCGATCCAGGACGGCGTGAGCCGGCGCTCGAGCTCCGCTGACTCGTCGATGAATCCTGATTGATGCATCAGGCGCAGCTTCGCGCTATCGTCGTCGGCCAGCGCGATGGCGACAGCGTCGCAGGCCATCGCGTGCCGGAGCTGCTGCGAGACCTCGTGCAGCACGCGGTCCACGCTGATGGTGCGAGCGAGCGCCATCCCCATGTCGATGAGTACCTCCCGCGACCGATGACTGGGCGTGATGTCGACGGTGGAGAAGGCATATCCGGTGACGGAGTCACCGTCAGCGAGCGGACTGACCTGCATGAGGAAAATACGCTCTTCCGTCGGCGAGCTGCACGGAAATTCCCAGCTGAGCGACGTCGCTCGACCCTCGCGCAACGTCGCCATTGCCTGCTCCATCTGCGTGCGCGTTCCGCCCTCGGTCAGGACATCCCAGATCGACGATCCGATAACCGTGGGTTCGTCGCAGAGCTGCGGTGCGCCGTTCGCCTGCGCGAAGCGTCCCCACGACCGATTCATGAAGGTGAGGCGTCCGTCGAGGTTCACCGTGTAGATGGTGATCGGCAGGGCATCGAGCACCCGGCGCTCCAACGACGGTTCGGTCATGTCGGGATATTAGGGTGGCCCGGTGACGGACGGAAGCAAACACGACGGGGTGTGGCGAGCGCCACACCCCGTCGTGTTACCGATTCACCGCGAATCATTACCGGCGTGATCCGCGCCCGGCGCTCTTCTTCGTCCCGCTTTTCTTCGCGGGCGACTTCTTGGCGGAGGATTTCTTCGCCGGAGACTTCCTGGCCGGAGATTTCCTGGCCGAGGACTTCTTCGCCGAGGACTTCTTCGGGGAGGACTTCTTCGCGGACGATTTCCTGGCCGAAGACTTCTTCGCGGGGGGCTTCTTCGTGGACGATTTCTTGGCCGGAGACTTCTTCGCGGACGATTTCGTCATGCCGCTCTTTCCCGCCGCCGACTTGCTGGCCGTCGAGTTCTTCATTGCCGACTTGCCGGCGGAAGACGTGCCGCTCGATGACTTGCCAGTGGATCCAAAGCCTGACGCGCCACCGGAGTTGCCGGAACCCTTGGTGGCGGGGGGGCGACTACCGCTCGCGCTGCCCATGCCGCTGCCCATCCCACCGGATGCGCCAGCGGACGATCCGCCGCTGAAGGCCGAGCCGCGGGTGACGGACGACTTGTTTCCCGGATCGGCGATGGCAGGATGCCTGGACGGCGTGACGGGAGTCTTTGCGCTTCCGCTGGAGCCGGGGCGAGCGCCACTGCCGCCGCCCGGCGCGCCCGACGTGGGGCGACCGCTTCCACCCGACCGTGGCGCGCGGGCGACGACGAGCGGGCTTTCCTCGTCATCGTCGTCACCCTCCACGACCGGCGTCGCGAGGCCGCCCTCCTCATCTTCCTCGTCGGCGTCGTCGGTGCTGTCCCAGAGGTCGTCGCTGTCGTCCTTGTGCGTCGTCCACCCGCCGTCCTCCTCATCATCGTCGTCGTACGACGAGGCACCGCCACTCCCCCCGCCACTTCCGTAGCCGAGATCGTCGCCATCGTCATCGCGATCAGAAAAGCGTAGCGATTCGTTCAACTCGTCACCGCGCGGCATTACCGCCTCCTCAAGAGATGGGACAGTCGGACCCAGGTGCCATCGTGATTTCGCGGCGCGGCCCGCGCGCCGCCGCTGCACGACGTGTGCCCCGTCGTGCGACACGGCATCTCGTCACGCCTGGTCCACCCGATCGTGCGTCGTGCGGACATGCGGACCACGCGCACACAGTGAGCTTGTAAGGCAATGCGCGGAGTCCGTCAAGCGGATTTCGCGCACGTTCGTCGCGTGCGCACCAGACCAAGTGTGAATCAGTCGCCTGCCGCGGGCTCCGGCATGGGCTGTCGCGGGCCGACGAACGACCGCTCGTCGCGCGGATCGCCCGCGATCCGCGCCGTGGCCCAGCTCCCGAGGTCGTCGAGGAAGGTGTACATCACCGGCACGACGAAGAGCGTGAGGAGGGTAGAGGTGATCAGCCCGCCGATCACCGCCCGGGCCATGGGGGCCCGCGCTTCCGCGCCCGCGCCAATGGCCAGGGCCAGTGGCATCATGCCGAAGATCATGGCGACCGTCGTCATGACGATGGGGCGAAGCCGGATGCGCCCGGAGCTCAGCAGCGCGTCCGCGCGCGTGTGCCCCTCGCCGCGCAACTGGTTCGTGAAGTCGACGAGCAGAATGCCATTCTTGGTGACCAGCCCCATGAGCATGATGATCCCGATCATCGTCATCACGTTCATGTTGCCACCCGTGAAGAGCAGCGCCAGCGCGACGCCGATGAAGCTGAGCGGGAGGGCGACCATGATGGCCAGCGGCTGGAGAAAGGATCCGAACAGCGACGCGAGGATGAGGTAGATGAACACCACCGCGAGGAGCAGCGCGCTCAGCACGTAGCCCTTGGTCTCCTCCAGATTCTGCACGTCGCCCGTGAAGACGGCGTGATAGCCGGGGGGGAGTCCGATGTTCTCGATCGCCTTCCGCACGCGGTCGGCGACGTCGCCCATCGCGTAGCCGGGCAGCACGCCGGTGGAGAGCTGGACCTGTTGCTCGAGCATCCGTCGCTCGATCTGCTGCGGCCCCACGCCGGCGCGGACTTCCGCCACCTGCGACAGGGGCACCATGGAGGGCAACCCGCTCCGCGAGTCTGTGTATGAACTCGCCACCGGGAGCGACGATACATCCTCGGCCGACCCTCGAAGCGAGTCGGCGAAGATCACGACGACGTCATGCGAGAAGCCCTGGGGATCCTCCCACGTGGTGGCGCGCTGCCCATTGAACAGCGGCTGCAGCGTGGAGGCCACGCTTCCCACGCCGAGCCCGGCGCGCCACGCTTCCTGCCGGTCGATTCGCACGTCGAGTTGCGGGATGTCGCCATCCTCGCTGGAATTGGGTTCGGCCACGCCCGGCACCGACTTGAGGGCCTCGAGTGTTCGTGCGGCGGCCAGCTTGAGCCGCGACGCTTCCGGCCCCTGCACATTGACGATGATCGGCTGCCGGAAGCCGCCGAATATCGATCGCTGGCCCATGATGGACGGGCGCACCCCCGGAATCGCGCGCAGCTTGCCACGCAGGTCGTTCTGGATCTCCGCCAGAGAACGGGCGTGGCCACGCTTCAGGGCCACGAACACGCTGCCCTGGTTCGGTGTGCCGCGGTAGCCGCCGCCAACGGAGAGGTAGGTGAAGTCGGTCTCTGGTTGCTTGATGAGGAACGACGAGATCTCGCGACCCTTGTTGAGCGTGTACTCGAGCCGTGATCCCGGTGGAGTACGAAAGCTCACCGTGAACTCGTCTCCGTTCACGTCGGGCATCCAGGTGAAGCCGAGGCGAGGAATGATGACGAAGCTCGTCACGATCGTCGCCGCGGCGGCGGTGAGCACGATGAGGCGGTGCGAGAGCGCCCAGCCCAGCCAGCGTGGATAGCGATCGGCGACGCGCTCGAACCAGTCGTTGAACCCGAAGGCGACGCGCCGGATGACGTTGGCCTTCTTCCGCTGCGCGCGCATGTGGTCTCCACCATCATCCACGGCGTGCTCCACCTCGGGATCCGCCCACTTGCTGGACAGCATCGGGTCGAGTGTGAAGCTCACGAAGAGCGACACGAGTACGGCGAAGGCCACGGTGACGCCGAACTGGAAGAAGATCTTGCCGATGATTCCGCCCATGAATGCCACGGGAATGAACACGGCCACCACCGCGAAGGTGGTGGCCATCACCGCGAGGCCGATCTCGCTCGTCCCTTCGCGCGCGGCGTCGTCGTGGGTCTTTCCCATCTCCAGGTGCCGCACGATGTTCTCGCGCACGACGATGGCATCGTCGATCAGGAGCCCGATCGCGAGCGACAGCGCGAGCAGCGTCATCGTGTTGAGGGTGAAATCCAGCACCCACATGATGAAAAAGGAGCTGATGATCGAGATGGGAAGGGTGAGCCCGGTGATGACGGTGGAGCGCCACGAGTTGAGGAACAGGTAGACGATCATGACGGTGAGGATCGCGCCGAGCACGATCGACAGCTCCACGTCGGCGAGCGATTCGCGTATGCGGCGCGAGTCGTCACGGAGGATCGTCAGCGTGATGTCCTGTGGAAGCTGCCGCTCCACCTCGACCACCATGGCCTTCACGGCATCGGCCACTTCGACCGTGTTGGCACCCGAGATCTTGAGCACCTCGAGCGACACCGCCGGCGCGCTGGAACTGTCGCGGAAGATTTCGGCCGCCGTGCGCCTGTTCTCCGCCCCGTCGACGACGGTGGCGACGTCGCTGATGCGGATGGGCGTGCCCGCGCGCACGGTAACGGGAATCTCACCGAACGACAGCGGGTCCACGATGCGCCCGGTCACGCGGACAAGACGCTCGGTCACACCGCCTTCGATGCGGCCCGCCGGCACGTCCTGATTCTCGCGCTGGAGGGCGGCGGTGAGCTGCGACGGCGACAGGCCGTAGGCTCGCATAGCGGCAGGATCCACCTGCACGCGAATCTGGCGCGAGTTGCCGCCGACGATGTTCACCCCACCCACGCCGGAGATCGACTCGAGCCGCGTCTTGATGACATCGCTCGCGAGGTCGGTGATCTCCCGGATCGGCCGCTCGCTCGACGTGAGTGCAATCGCCATGATCGGCGAGTCGTTCGGGTCGAAGTGCCGAATGACGGGATCCTGGATGTCCTGCGGCAACGCGCGGCGGATACCGGCCACCTTCGCCTGCACATCCTGCTGCGCCACAGCGATGTCGACGCCGAGATTGAACTGAAGCCGGACGATCGAGGTGCCTTCCGACGAGGTGGAGCTGATCTCCTTGACGCCCTGGACCGTGTTGAGCGTCTCCTCGATCGGCTTGGAGATCTCGCGCATCATCACTTCGGGCGATGCGCCGGGATAGCTCGTCTGCGCGATGACGATGGGATACGTGATGTCGGGGTATTCGTCGATCGCCAGCCGGTTGAAGCTGATGATCCCGAGCACGACGAGCGCCACCATCATCATGGTGGCGAACACGGGACGCTTGATCGAGATGTCGGAGAGGAACATCGCTCGTGCCTTCTGCTGAGGGATCGGTGCCGAACGGTCGGGTACGCGGTGTCGCTACTGCCGTCGGCCGCGCGGATCCTGGCCGGCGATGGTCACCTGCATGCCGCGTCCGAGAATGCCGACGTTGCCGACGATCACACGTTCGCCCGCCTGGAGCCCGTCGGTCACCTGCGCGACGCCTCGTCGTTCGTCCACCGCGCCCAATTGCACGGGCGCGATGTTGATGGTCTTGCCATCGATGCGATAGACGAACGGCTTGCCGTCCTCCTGCGACTGGCGCAGCGCCGCCGTCGGAATGGAGATGACGCCCGACAGCGTGCGGCTGACGACACGACCGGTGGCGAAGGTGCCGCCTCGAATCGTTCCGCCGGCGTTCGGGACCTGCACGAACACCGTGACGGCGCGCGTCGCGGGATCGATCGTCGGACTCACGCGGGCCACCCGTCCGTCGAACTGCCGGCCATCGGCGACGAAGTGCACGATCTGGCCGCTTCTCAACGTGGTGGATTGTCGAGCCGGCACCGCGGCCGCCAGCTCGAGCACGTCGTTGCGCACGATCGTGAACATCGCCGCGCCTCTGCTCAGGTGCTCGCCGGGCTCCACCACTCGCGCGCTCACGATGCCAGACGACGGGGCGACGACGCGGGTGTCGCGCGCCTGCGTTCCCGTGGCACTGACGCGCGCATCGGCGGCGGCGACACGCGCGCGCGCCGACGCGACAGCCTGCTGCGAGTTCTTGAGCACCTGCTGCGCGATGGCGCCCGCCTTCAGCAACTGCACGTTCTGCTCGAGCGTCCACTCCGCATTCGCGAGGTCCGATTGTGCCGCGGCGCGATCGGCCTCGGCGCTCCGGCGCCCGCTCTCCTGTTCCACCGACTCGAAGCGCGCGAGCAGTTGACCCCGACCGACCTGTTCCCCTGTGCGCACGTACACACCCAGCAGGTCGCCTTCGAGGCGCGCCCGCACATCGATGGTCTCGATGGGATTGAGATCGCCGGTCAGAGCGACGCCATCTTCGATCGTGGTGGTGACCACCGTCGCGACATCGGTCGCGGCGAGCGTCACCGAGGGAGCGGGACGTCCACCCGCACCGCCCGGACGCGCCGCGCCGGGACCGCCCGAGGCTGGGCTCCTGCCCGTCGCTGGCGCGTTCGCGGCCGGCGAGCCCTTGGCATCGGTGGAGCAGGCCGCGATACCGAGCCACGTGCACGCGAGGACGGCTCGGCACAGGGCGAGCGGAATGACGGACGAACGACAATCGGAAGTCACGGCACGAACCTATTGTGGGGCCGGCGGCGCACTCGCCGCCGACGGAAGGGGAATCGGACGGCCAAGCGCACGCGCGAGGTCGGCCGATGCGAGAACGAGATCATACGTGGCACGCGCCTCGGTGCTCTGGGCGGTGAGCAGTGCGAGCTGCGCATCCGACACTTCGAGCTGTGTGCTCAGACCGCGCGCGTAGCGCAGCGTGGCAAGCCGAAACGCTTCATCCGCCTCGGCCGCGTTCTGCTGGCGCGCAGCGAACACCGCGCGTGAGCGACGCAGTTCGGCGCGCGCGCGAGCGGCATCGAGAGACACTGCTTCGCGCTGCTGCTGAAGCTGGATCGCGGCAAGTCGGGCCTGCGCGCGAGCGAGATCGACATTGGATCGTACGCGGAAGCCGTCGAACACCGGCACGGAAAAGTTGAGGCCGGCCTGCCGGTCGGAGAAGAAGCCACCATTCTGGCAGCGCTGCGTCGCCGGCGCGTTCGGCGCGCAGTTGTCCGGCGAGAGGCTGCCGCGTGTCGTGGGAAAGCCCTGACCGGGTGGCGGAAAGGCCTGGTACCCTGATTGAATGAATGCCGTCAGCGTGGGAAAATAGTCGGCGCGGGCAACGCGCACGCCGAGCTGCCGAGCCGCGAGATTCAGTTCCGCGGATCGGATGGACGCGCGCTGCGCGACCGTGATCGTGTCGTCGATGGACGCGAGCAACGCCGCGGCGAAGGCCGGGTCGATCCGGCTGACCAGCTCCACCGGCTGCGACACGGGCAGGTTGAGCACGCGCTTGAGATCGAGGAGCGCGAGCTCGCGATCGCTCTGCGCGGAGATCGTGAGCGGCTCGATGTTCGCGCGCTCGACACGGGCGCGCAGTACGTCGTACCGCGCCGCCTGGCCAGCCCGCTCGAATTGCTCCACCTGCGTCACGCGGCTCGTCGCGAGCGCGAGATTCTGCTGCTGCAGCACCGCGATGCGATCGACGAACAGCGCCTGGAGGTAAGATCGTTGCACGATGAGCGTGACGTTCGCGCGCTGCTCGCGCTCATCGAAGCGGGCTGCCTCTCGCAACACGTTGCCGGCCCGCGCAGCGGCGAGCAGCCGGCCGCCCTGAAAGAGTGTCTGTGAGAGATTCGCGTTGGCGGTATAGGTGTTCGGCTGGTTGAACACTGCGCCAACCGCCTGCCCGCGCGCGCTCTCGTAGACGTGCAGGTAGGAACCGCTCACGCGCAGCTGCGGCAGGGCATTGGCGCGAGCCACGCCGTACTGCGCGTCGGCGACATCCACCAGGGCGGACGCGACGCCGAGCTCGTCACTCTGGCGGAGCGCGATCGCGACGGCGTCGTCGACCGTGAGGCGCACCGTGTCCCGCGCGACGTCGACGCTCGCCGATTGCGCCGAGGCCATGGCCGGAAGCGCCATGAGCACGGAAACGAGGGCGAAACGACGCGTACGGCGTCGGCTGAAACGGTAAGGTCGTGGCATCGCGTGTAATACGTCCTGCCGACGCGAGCTGTTGGAGACGAGGTGTCGTTCTCCCGTGCCGACATCATCCGGGAACGCTCGATGAACGGGCCGGGTTCCTCGTATTCACCTTCCTTCACGCGGGGGCGCGCACATGTCGAAAGTTCTCATCCTGTTCTACAGCCGAACCGGCAACACCGCCGCGCTGGCCGACGCGATCGGCGAGGGCGCCAAGTCGGTTCGGTTCGCCGAAGTGGATATTCGGCGAATCGATGACCTCGCGCCCGCGAGCGTGCGTGACTCGATCCCTGACTGGAAGAGCGGTCACGAAGCGCTCGCCGCCAAGTATCAGACGTTCACGGATGTGAATGCGCTGTCGGAATACGACGCGATCATCCTTGGCTCACCGACGCGATACGGCATCATGTCGGCGGAGTTGAAGAATGTGCTCGACCAGACCGGCCCGCTCTGGCAGAAGGGGGCACTCGTCAACAAGGTCGGTGCGGCCTTCACGTCGGTGGCGACGCAGCACGGTGGTCACGAGACGACGCTGTGGTCGATAATGACCCCGATGGCGAATCTCGGCATGATCCTCGTGCCACCCGGCTACAGCGATGCGGTGATGTTCGCCGGCGGGAGTCCGTACGGCGCAACGGCGACGACGGGCGGGGGCGCGCCGGGCGCGGCCGATCTTGCTGCAGCACGGCACCAGGGCAAGCGTGTGGCGGAGGTGACTGGCTGGATCACCCACGCGCGGTCGCACAAGTAGCAGGCGGGCGGAGTCGCACCGGAGGCGCTCCGGTGCGTCCTGTCGCAGCGGGTTGGCGCACGCGCCGCGGCCGCGGAGCGCCGCGGGCGCTCACGCGTTCATGTCGTCGATGAACGTGAGTGACTTCCGACGCAGCTCCACTTTCTTTAGCGCCATGAACACGTCGGGGTCGAGAAGGCGACCGAGTTCATTCTGCTCGAGATAGACGATGGTCTCGCGACGGTCCATCGCGTCGCGGAACGCCCGCCGCGACGTGAGCGCGTCGAACGCATCGCAGGCGGCGATGATGCGACCGCCGATGGTAATCTGATCGCCGGCGAGGCCGCGCGGATATCCGCCGCCGTCCCAGTGTTCGTGATGATCGTGCACGTATTCCAGAGCCACGGGGATGTGCTTGAGCGGAGTGAGAATCTCCATGCTCATCGCCACGTGTTCCTTCACGTGATCGAATTCCTCGTCCGTGAGCGCGCCCGGCTTGTTGAGGATCTCTTCGCGAATGCCGATCTTGCCGACGTCGTGCAGCCGACCAGCGAGCCGCACGTTCTCCACGATGTCGGCGTCGAGACCCATCTCCTCGGCGATCGAGGCCGCCTGGTCAGCGACGCGGCTCGAGTGCCCGCGGAGGTAGACATCCTTGGCTTCCATGGCGTTGATGAGCGTCTCGGCCACGCCGATGGTCAGCGCGTGGAGCGCGGCCTTCTCCTTCTCGAGCTCCGAGGTACGAATCGCCACCTCTTCGCGGACGTGCAGCTCCACGCGGCGACGCTCGATCTCGAGCTGCCGGCGGTGAGTGGAGCGCTCGACGGCTGCCTGGAGGTCGATGAGTTCGATGGGCTTGACGAGGTAGTCCATCGCGCCGTGCGACAGGGCATCGGTGGCGGTGGGCGCGTCGTTCACCGCGCTCAACATGAGAATGGCCAGGTCGGCATCGAGCTGCAACGCCTCGGGCACGACCTCCAGGCCAGTCATGCCCGGCATGCGGATGTCGCATACCATGACCATGAATCGCTGGCGTTCGAGCATGACGAGGGCGGCGATGCCGGATTCGGCCACCTCCACCTCGTAGCCGCGCGTGCGCAGGAAGCGCGCGAGTGCGGTGCGAATCGTCTCTTCGTCGTCCACGATCAGCACGCGCGGCTGCGCGGGGGCGGATACACGAGGAATGAGGCTGGGTTCGGCACGCCGCGGCATGCGCGGAGGCACGGCCGGAGCAGCGGGAGCGGCAGGGGTGGTCGGCATGACGGGCTCGCAGGTGGGCTTGCACCAACGAGTATCGGCGCGTGCCGCGGCAACTTTAGGATGGTCCGTTGGGCGGACCGTGCTCCCGCGGGCTGTTACTTCCGTTGCAGGGCCGCTACGGCCGCATCGATATCGTTGCGGTGCAGCAGATACTCCGGCAACGCCACGCTTCGCTCTCGCGCTTGCACCGATCGAAGGCGCGCGTCGAACTGCTGGGCGTGGGGCTCGTTGCCGGCCATCCGTGCGGCCTTGGCCCCGAGAATCAGGCCGAGCAGGTGGGTGGACCGCACGCGCAGAATGGAATCGGCCTGTGCTCGTGCCAGGGTCGAGTCGCCACCGACCTCGCCAATGCGGCCGAGATCGTAGCGCTGGTCGAGGTTGAGGGGGGCGAGCATCTCATAGGCCGCGATCGCCATCGGCAGGAAGGTCGCGACGCTTTCCGTTCGCCCGGCCTCGGCCTCGGTCATGATGCGATCGTACAGTCGTTCGGCGCGCTGTGCGGGGGTAAGCTGGCTGATGTCGGGCGCGCGCGGCATGGCGCCGGCGGGAGGGGCACCCGGGGCGGTGATCGTGGTGGAGCCCTGCGCGTTCGCGCCGTCGAGCACATCGGTGGTACCGGCAGGCCGGTCTCCGAAGCGCTGGCCCGCGACGAGCGCGATGAGCGCCACGAGGGCGATTGCGGCGACCACCCACGGCATGGCGGTGCCGGCGCCGGGTGTTACGCGGGCCGTTGCCGCGCCGGCCGGCGTACCACAGCGATGACAGAAGCGCGCTCCCAGCGTCATCGGGGCGGCGCAGCTTCCGCAGGTTGCGCCGGCGAGGGCGGTGCCACAGCTGGAACAAAAGCGGCCGGCAGCCGAGGCGCCGCAGGAAGGACAGGCGGCAGCGCCGGCGGGAAGCGAGGAAGTCGTCACGCTGGCAAGATAACCGAGAACTAACCGTGAACCGTGAACCGTTCACGGTTCACCGTTCACAATCAGTTCTGGTGATTGCCGCCCGGTTGGCTGATCTGCTCCACCGTCTTCTCCACTTTGGCCGGATCATTCGCCTTGCGAGCGAGGTCGGCTTGCGAGACCATGCCGACGAGCGAGCCGCGCTCGTCCACGATGGGGATGCGACGGATCTGCTCGCGCCCCATCAACGCCATCACGGAATCGACACTGTCGTCGGGCTGAGCGGTCTTCACGCCGCCCGACATCACGTCGCGCACGGCCACGTCGGTGGTGCGCCCTTCGGCCACGTGACGAATGGCGATGTCGCGGTCCGTGACGACGCCGACGAGCCGCCCGCGCGTCTCTGCGCCGCCGACACGTTCGACGACCGGCACGATGCCCACGTCCTCCTCCTTCATGAGTCGCGCTGCCTCCGACACCGTGGAGTCGGGCGTGACCGTGCACGGGTTCTTCGTCATGAGCTCGGAGATCTTCATCGTCCCTCGCCTCGGCAATGGGTTCGCTCGGGCCCCGGGAGCCGAGGCGAGCGAGCACGAGTGGGGCAAGCGATGTGCCGGATGGCAGGCCGGGACGAATTGACAGCGCGACGGCACCCGACGAGCATTCGCCCGTGACTCAAACACGTGCCCTCCTCCCCGATCTCAAGCAGGCGTCGGCGAAAGACGTCCTCGAGCTCACCCGGAAGTTGAACGTCCGCTTCCTGCGCCTGCAGTTCACCGACATCCTCGGCGTCAACAAGAACGTCGAGATCCCCGCGTCGCAGTTCGAGAAGGCGCTTGCCGGCGACATCATGTTCGACGGCTCGAGCATCGAGGGGTTCGTGCGGATCGAGGAGAGCGACATGCTGCTCGCTCCCGACCTCTCGACGTTCCGGATCTTTCCGTGGGGCGATCCCGAGTCCCGTGTCGCCCGGCTGATCTGCGACGTGAACCTCGCGGACGGCTCGCCGTTCTCCGGTGATCCGCGCGGTGCGCTCAAGCGCGTGATCGCCGACGCCGCGTCAATGGGCTACACGATGAACGCGGGGATGGAAGCGGAGTTCTTCATGTTCAAGCGTGGGCCGAACGGGGAGACGACCACCCAGACGCACGATGTGGGCGCCTACTTCGATCTCGCGCCAGTGGACCTTGGCGAAGAGGCGCGTCGTTCGATCGTCGACGACCTGGAGCAGATGGGGTTCGAGGTGGAGGCGGCGCACCACGAGGTGGCGCACGGCCAGCACGAGGTGGATTTTCGCTATGCCGATGCACTGACGACGGCGGACAACATCGCGACCTTCCGGTTCGTCGTGAAGGTCGTGGCGCAGCGCTACGGACTGGCGGCGTCGTTCATGCCGAAGCCGATCTTCGGGCAGAACGGCAGCGGGATGCACACGCACCAGTCGTTGTTCAAGGGACGCACGAACGC
>JBDSSY010000232.1:0-6336 GCA_039928585.1 Gemmatimonadaceae bacterium
ATTTGGCACGGTCGTCCAGATCGCCGAGGCGGAACTTCCAGTTCTTGTTCGCGTCGCTCAAGCGGTCCTCGAGCCGCTCCTTTTGTTCGCCACGCGAGATGTGGAGCATGAACTTCATGATCACCACACCATTGGCGGAGAGCATGTGTTCGAACTCGTTGATCTGGTCGTAGCGCGCCATCCATTCCCGCTTGTCGATCGTGCCATGCACGCGGGGAACGAGCACATCTTCGTAGTGCGAGCGATTGAAGATGCCGATCATGCCTCGAGGCGGCACCTGCTGGTGGATGCGCCAGAGGAAGTCGTGATGCTGCTCGAGATCGGTCGGCGCCTTGAAGCCGGTGACGCTGCAGCCCTGCGGGTTCACCGCGGTGAACACCTTGCGAATCGTGCCATCCTTTCCCGAGGCATCGCGCCCCTGGAGCACGATGAGCACCGCGAAGCGCGCGTCGGCGTACAGCACGCGCTGGAGGTCCGAGATCCGGTCCACCTGTTCCGCCGTCGCGTCGTCGAGCGCCTTTCCAGACAATGCCTTGCGACGCACGCGCGCGTCATCATCGCCGAGATGAATCGAGTGCTTGTCGGTGACCGGGGTGAGCTTCATGCGCCAAGGTTAGCGCGGCATCGCGAGCACAGGAAGGCTGGCCACGCTCCGATGCGTTCCGTATACTCGCCCGTCATGACACTTCGCGCCGCCATCCTCCTCTGTGTCCCCGCACTGCTTGGCGCCCAATCGCGCACCGCCGATTGGCCCGTGTACGGTGGCACCTCCGACAACACGCGCTACTCCACGCTCTCCCAGATCACGCCGCAGAACGTCGGGCGCTTGCGTGTCGCCTGGACGTACGCGACCAAGGACGAATTTCCCGGGTCGGAGATGCAGGCCAATCCGATCGTGGTGGACGGGGTGCTCTACGCGACCACGCCCAAGCTGCGCGTGTTTGCCCTCGACGCCGCCACTGGCCGCGAGGTGTGGAGCTTCGATCCGACACTTGGCAAGCCCACGACGCAGCGCTTCCGGCAGCGCGGAGTCGTCGTGCATGGCGACCGCGTGTTCTTCTCGCATCGCAACTGGCTGTGGGCGCTGGACAAGGCGACGGGAAAGCCGATTACCTCGTTCGGAGACTCCGGGCGAGTGGACATGCGGAAGGGGCTCGACCGACCCATCGAGGGCGTGACGATCAGCGCCAGCACGCCGGGCGTCGTGCACGACGGACTGCTCATCATGGGGAGCACCGTGGCGGAAAGCCTTCCGTCGTCTCCGGGCGACATTCGCGCGTACGACGTGACGACGGGCGAACTGCGCTGGATCTTCCATACGATCCCGCGGCCGGGCGAGTACGGCTACGACACCTGGCCGAAGGAGACGTACAAGGTTGCCGGCGGCGCAAACGCGTGGGCGGGACTCACCGTGGACCACGCACTCGGAATCGTGTACGGCGCGACGGGATCGGCGTCGTTCGATTTCTATGGATCCAACCGGCACGGCGACAACCTGTTCGCCAACACCGTGCTCGCGCTGGACGCGCGCACGGGCAAGCGCGTCTGGCATTATCAGGGCATTCGCCACGATCTCTGGGATCTCGACTTTCCGTCGCCGCCGGCGCTCGTCACGGTGAAGCGTGACGGCCACACGATCGAGGCGCTCGCCCAGATCACGAAGACCGGTCACGTGTGGACCTTCGACCGTCGCACGGGGGTGCCACTCTTTCCGGTGGAGGAGCGCGCCGTGCCGCCATCACGGCTTCCCGGCGAGCGCGCGAGCCGCACGCAGCCGTTGCCGACGAAGCCTCCACCGTTCGCACGGCAGACGCTCACGGAGGCGATGCTGACGCGACGGACGCCGGCCGCGCATGCCGCAGCGCTGAAGACCTACCGGCAGTACGCGACGCGCGGGCTGTATGCGCCGCCGAGCAGCAAAGGGACGATCGTCTTCCCCGGCTACGACGGCGGCGCGGAGTGGGGTGGTCCGGCGTTCGACCCGGCGACCGGCCTGTTGTACGTGAACTCGAACGAGATGGCGTGGCTGCTGAAGATGGAGCCGCGCAGCGACAAGTCGTTGTACCAGAGCAACTGCGCGAGCTGTCATCGTTCCGACCTGAAGGGCACTCCCGGACAGATCCCGTCGCTGGTGGGAATCGGCACACGTCGTTCGCGCGACGAGCTCGTGACGATCATTCGGCAGGGACAGGGACGGATGCCAGGCTTCGGGGGCACGCTCGAGGGAGGAGCAATCAACGATCTGGCCAACTTCCTCATCACCGGCCGCGATGTGGCCGAGACGGGAAAAACGAATCCGAACTTCCTCAGGTATCGCAACGATGGGTACAACATCTTCCTCGATCACGAGGGGTATCCAGCGATCTCGCCGCCGTGGGGTACACTCAACGCAATCGACCTGAACTCGGGGACGATTCGCTGGAAGATTCCGTTCGGCGAGTATCCCGAGCTCGTGGCGAAGGGCATCAGGAACACCGGCACCGATAACTACGGTGGGCCCGTGGTGACGGAGAACGGGCTGCTGTTCATCGGCGCGACGAGCTGGGACAAGAAGTTGCACGCCTACGACAAGATGACGGGGCGTCTGTTATGGGAGACCGTGCTACCGGCGGCGGGAAGCGCCACGCCATCGCTGTATATGGTGAACGGGCGCCAGTTTCTCGTGATCGCCTGCGGCGGCGGCAAGAACGGCGCGCCGTCCGGCGGAACCTACGTGGCCTACGCGCTTCCCGAATGACCCGCTTTGCATCGGTCATCACCACACTCGTTGCGTCGACGCTACTGTTCGCATCGGCTCACGCGGCGACGGCGCAGGTCGCGCCGAGAACGCCGATCACACCGGGACCGCGGGGATCGCTGCAGAAGCCGCAGGACATCGTGAGACGTCCCTCTGTATCGGTGCGCGTCGCGGCGCTGAACGCGCTGCTGCGTGAGCACTGGCAGTACACGCTGCGTACCTCACCCGAGTTCGCATCCATCCTCGGCGACAAGCGCTACAACGATCGCCTGAGCGACTTCTCGCAGGCGGCGATCGACCGCGATCTCGTGCAGCAGCGCGATTTCCTCGATCGCTTCCAGAAAATCGAGACGATCGGGTTCGCCGCACAGGACCGGCTGAATCGCGACCTGATGGTGCGAAACCTCCGGGAGTTGCTGGAGGGCGCAACGTTCAAGGAATGGCAGATGCCCGTGACGCAGTTCGTGGGCGTGCACATCGACCTGCCCCAGCTCGTGACCGGGCTCTCGTTCGCGACGACGAAGGACTACGAAGACTACATCGCGCGGCTGCGACGGGTGCCGCGGCTGTTCAATCAGGTGACCGCGCAGATGCGAGCGGGGATGGCGGCGGGGGTCATGCCACCGAAGATCCTCCTCACCCAGGTCGCGACGCAGGCCGGGACAATCGCTGACCAGTCTGCGGACTCGACCCCATTCGCCGTCCCGGCGTCCCGGTTTCCCAGCCGGATGCGTGCGGCCGATCAGGCCCGACTTCGCAACGCGCTGCTGGCGGCGATTCGTGACAGCGTGCTGCCCGCGTATTCGGCGTTCACGACATTCGTGCGTGACGAGTACGCGCCGAAGGGACGCGATGACATCGGGCTCTCGGCACTACCCAATGGCGCGGAGCGCTACGCGTTCGCCGTTCGGCGCATGACGACGACGAGCATGACGTCGGACTCGATCCATGCGCTGGGTCTGCGCGAAGTGGCCCGGATCGAGCGCGAGCAGCTCGCGATCGCCACGCGGCTCGGCTTCGCCGACCTGCGGTCGTTCCGCGACTCGATCCAGAAAATGCCCGCGCTGCACCCTAGGTCGCGCGAGCAGATCCTGGACGAATACCGCGCTTACACCGCGCAGATGTGGGCGAAGCTGCCGACGCTGTTCGGCCGGCTGCCTAAGGCGAAGCTCGAGATCATGCCGATCGAGCCATTTCGCGAGAAGGAAGCGTCCACTGGATACAATCAGGGCACGCCGGACGGCTCACGGCCGGGCCATGTGTTCGTGAACACCTTCGACTACGCCAATCAGCTCACGATCAACAACGAGTCCACCGCGTATCACGAAGGTGTTCCGGGCCATCACATGCAGGTGTCCATCGCCCAGGAGCTACGGTCACTGCCTCCATTCCGACAGCAGGCCGGCTACACGGCGTACGTGGAAGGGTGGGCGCTCTACTCCGAACGACTCGGCAAGGAGCTGGGGTTCTACCAGGATCCGTTCAACGACTATGGCCGCCTCGATGACGAGATGCTGCGGGCGATCCGTCTCGTGGTGGACACGGGAATTCACGGCAAGCGGTGGACGCGCGAACAGGTGGTGAACTTCTTCCGCGCGCACTCGAGCTCGGCGGACGCGGGAATCCAATCCGAGACCGACCGCTACATCGCGCTGCCCGGCCAAGCGCTCGGCTACAAGATCGGCCAGCTCACGATCCTTCGGCTCAGGGAGCAGGCGCGGGTGGAGCTCGACGACCGGTTCGACATCCGCGCATTCCACGACCAGGTGCTCGGTGCGGGCGCGTTGCCGATGGACGTGTTCGAAGCGCGGATGCAGTCGTGGATCCGGCAGGTGAAGAACAGGTCGTGAACCCGGCGCCGGCACCTCGTGGCGTCAGCGCTATCGCGCGCGCCGGCGGGCCGTGATGAGGACCGCGATTTCATCGAGACGAGGATTGATGAAATCCAGGCGCACGCGCCCGTCTGGAAGCGTGCTCACCGTCGCGGGAATGGAACTGTTGGTGAGCATCCAACCGGCGGGCAGCACGACCGCGTTGGCCGGCCGGCCGAAGCTGCGATCCCACACCAGTTCCTCGCCGGCGAGGCGGTAGCGCGCCGTATCCGTGTACGTCTCGAACATGCGCAAGCGCACGGACGTGCCGGGTTCCACGCGCGGGAAGTGGAACTCCACCACTTCGGTGGCGGGTGTCACGTTCGGCACGTCGAGCTTCGCGGCGGTGATTGCGTCGCCCCGGACCGTCTCGAATCGGAGCGCCTCGCCCGTATCGAGATTGCGCGCCCGCGGATTGGACACGGTGCTGCCGGCGCGAACCACATTGAGATACGTGCTCACACCCGGCCGCGACTCGGTGTAGTCATGGTAGAGATCGAACGCACTCGTTTCCGGCTGCTGCAGGAAATAGACGATCTCCCGATTCTGCCGCGCACGTTCCTCGAGCCGCGCCGCCATGCTGGACGAGGCGGCGGAGCGAACCGTGATGGGCACGGCCCGCACAGTCACCGCTGCCTCCGAGGGCGTTGCGTTCCAGAAGCTGATGCCGACTCGGCCGTCCGGCTCCTGCAGCACCTGTGCGGGGAACGTGGATGCGACGAGCTCGTATCCGCGAGGCAGGACGACGGCGTTGCGCTTGATGCCGAGCGCGCGGGAAAAGACGATCGTGTCGCCGCGCAGGAAATAGCTGAGCGAATCCTCGTACGTCTTGACGATCAGCACCCGCGCCTCGCCCGGGTCCGCAGGGACCGGGCGAGCGAGCGCCACCCTGATGTATTGCTGTGACGTGTCGTTGGTGCGCACGCCGCCCGAGCGCGCCACCACGCCGCCCACGATGTCGAACGCGAGTGGCTTGCCGGTGGCTCGATCGACGACGCTTTCGTCCGTGGCGATGCTCCCCTTCCGGATGGGGTTGAAGTAGTGCGTCGCGCCCGCCGTCGTCGCGGTCACTTCGTACACGATGCGAAACTTCGACGAGCCGGGCGCGAGCAATTCGTACCGGGTGTACGCGTCGGCCTCCGTCTGGCGTGCCACGACCTGCGCCTGGCCTGGATACGGAAGCGTCGCGAGCGCGAGCGCGAAAATTCGGAGGGATCGCATGCGCCAACATGCGCCCTGTGGGCACCGGGCGCCATGCCCGTCGAGCCCGCCCACGTGAACCAACGACGCGGAGAAGGTATTCATTCCTTTCAGCCTGTCGTCCTCCCAAACCAGCTCTTCATTCAATGATCGATACACTCGGCTACGCCGCCACCAGCGCCGACGCGCCCCTCGCTCCCTTCTCCTTCACGCGGCGCGAGCCCGGGCCGACCGATGTGCGCATCGACATCATGTACTGCGGGGTCTGCCATTCGGACCTGCATACCGCTCGCAGCGAATGGCCGGGCACCGTCTATCCCTGCGTACCCGGCCACGAGATCATCGGCCGGGTCGCCGCAACAGGCACGAAAGCCAAGGGCTTCACGGTGGGCGACATCGTGGGTGTCGGCTGCATGGTGGACTCCTGCCAGCAATGCGCCAGCTGCGCCGATGGACTCGAGCAGTACTGCGAGCGCGGCATGACGGGCACGTACAACAGCCCGGACAAGCACACCAACGGCGTGACGT
>JBDSSY010000233.1:0-34289 GCA_039928585.1 Gemmatimonadaceae bacterium
GTGAGGCGAGCCATCTGCGTCAGCCAGCTGCCCGGATACGCGACATCAGCTAAAGATAACCCACTGAAAAATATACGGTTACGAGGCGAGTTGACATTAGGACCGCTCGGTCCTATTTTCCGTGGGTGAGCAAACGCCGCCTGGCCATCCTCGACGCCGCCGCACGCCTGATCAGTCAGCAGGGTTTCACGCACACATCGGTGGACGACGTGATCCGGGAGGCCGGTCTCAGCGGCAAGAGTCATTTCTATCACTACTTCCCGTCGAAGGAAGCGCTGGGGTTCGAGGTGCTCGACCGACAGTTCGGGCGGTTCGCGGATCGAGGGCTCGCCATCCTGCGCGAGCCGATGATCGAGCCGCTCGACCGGCTGTCGCTCTTCATCGACACGCTGGTGGCGTTGCAGCGCGAGCGCGACGCGCGGAACGGCTCGCCGTTCGGGAATCTCGCCGGCGAGCTGGCTGACTCGCATGAGGGGTTCCGGCAGCGACTCGACATCGTGTTCGAGCGCTGGGCGCAACAGCTCCAGTCGTTGTTGTGGGAGTTGCACGACCAGCTTCGTGAGGGTGTCGATACGGCGAGGCTCGCCCGATTCATCATCGCCGCGCTCGAAGGTGGGATGCTCATGACGCGAGTGACACGCGATGTCGCGGTAATGGAAGGGATCGGCGCGGATCTCAAGCGCTTCGTCGCGACGCATCTCCGCGACGGCGAATTGCTGCTTCGCACGGTCGCGGAACGGGAGCTGGCGCAGTCGGCAACGTAGGGAGTCAGGTAGTGCGTGAGGGGGGCGGACGCTCTCACACGGTCACCGGGTTGGAGAATGCACGATGGAGCTCACGATGAATGGCTCGGGCGATGTCGCGCAGCGCGCGCGCTTCGAGGAAGAAGCACTGGTGCACATGGACGCGCTGTACAACTTCGCGCTCAAGCTCGCACGGGTCCGTGACGACGCGGAGGATCTCGTGTCGGACACCCTGCTGCGCGCGTTCGAACGCCGGGAGCAATACCGGCTCGGCACCAACATCCGCGCCTGGCTGTTCACGATCCTCTATCACGTGTTCGTGAGCCGGAAGCGGCGCATCGGCTCGCGCGAGGTGCAGGAGGGCGACGGAGAGACCGGGTGGTCGGTGCAGGACGCGGTGGGCGAGGCAGATCCCGAGGGACGGTTCTACGATTCGTTTCTGGACGACGAGATCGTCCGTGCCATCGATGCGCTGCCCGACGAGTATCGGACGGCGGTCGTTCTGTCGGACATTCAGGAGATGCGCTACGCCGAGATCGCGCAGATCCTCGGCATTCCCGAGGGCACGGTGAAGTCACGGCTGTTCCGGGGACGCCGCCTTCTCCAGCGGAAGCTGCGCGGCTACGCGGAAGAGATGGGATACATCAAGGCACTGGCGCTGGCGTCCTGATCGACGGCGAAACGCATCTGACCTACCGACCTACCGACCCGCCGCGATCACGCGTGCAGTTTCATCCTGTGCCGTGCAGCCTTCGCGCGATTGCCGCACGTGGCCATGTCGCACCAGCGCCGCCGGCCATTCTTGGTCTCGTCCTGGAACACGCGGCGGCACCGTGGGTCGGCGCAACGACGCACGCGGTGCAGTTCTCCGAGGATGAGGGCGTCGGCCGCGCTCTCCACGATGGGAATGAGCAGGCCGGCGAATGCGTCGCCGACGGAGACGAACTCGCGCGCGAACGACCCGTCGTCTCGCAACTCGAGACGTCGCGTCCCCGCGCTGCGACCAAGGACGCGATTGATCTCGTTCAATGCCTCGAGGCGCGCATGCGCGGCGTCGCCGATCTCCGCGAGCGGGCGCAGCACAGTGCGCACCCGCCGCGCGTCTCCGAGTACAGCGAGAGCACCCGCCGGCTGCTGAAGCGACCGGCGCCGCATGCCGCTCGCACGCTCGGCGTCGAGCACCTGCGCAGCCTGCAGCCAATCGGTGAAGCGACTGAAATCGTGAAGCGCATCGGCGCCACGCGCGCCCGCATCGGTGTTGACGAAGTCGAGCCATAACCGCTCCGCCACGAACGCGAAGGGGACGCGCCGAGGTTGCGCGGTTGATCGGAACGATGCGGTAAGCTCGAGTGAGGGCGACATTCGACACTAGCATATCCCGCGATCCCGGAGGCAGCAACCGGATGCCGAGGCGTGCGGCGAGCGATAGCTTGGTCGCCACCCCGTATGGAGCGTCTCGTCATGTCACAGCAGTCGGATGCCGCGATCACCCGTGTCACGGTCGGATCGACCAATCCCGTGAAGGTGGGTGCGGGGAGGGCAGTCGTTGCGCGGCTATTCGCCGGAGCGCAGGTGACGGGAGCGGCCGTGGCGAGCGGGGTCCCCGACCAACCGTGGGGCGACGAGGAAACCATTCGCGGCGCGCTGGCGCGCGCACACGCTGCGCGGCACGCCACGGACGCGGACATCGGCATTGGCATCGAAGGCGGCGTGGTGGAGAATGCCGACGGTACCGTCCGCACGTGTGCGTGGGCGGCGGCGGTGACCCGGGACGGCCGGCACGGTATCGGTGGCTCGCTCGCACTGACGTTGCCACAGCGAGTGGCGGAACTCGTGCGCGCCGGTACTGAGCTCGGCCATGCAATGGATACCGTCACCGGAACGCACAACATCAAGCAAGGCGTAGGCGCGGTCGGAATTCTTACGCACGGTCTGGTGACGCGGCAGCAGGCCTATGAAACGCTCGTCGCATACGCGCTCGTGCCGCTGCTCCATCCGAGCTGATCCGATCGGCACGCTCCATGCTCCCTGTGGGATGCCCCGAACCGGAGTGCGACATGACCGAGCGAAAGCGTGAACTGATCGAGCCGAATGAAGGCGACAGCCGCTACATCCGCCGTGACGACGAAGGGAAGTTCACCGAGGATCAGGTGGACGTGGGCCGCTCTCTGTCGCAAGACCAGAAGCAGCACGCAAAGACCGAGGCCAAGCCCGGTCAGGGCGACAAAGGAGACGGCAAGAGCAGCTGAGGTCAGTGCGACATCAGCGCGCGCAGTATCGAAGGCAGGCCCCGGTATCGCGCGCGCCGGTGTCCGCGAGATCGTGCGGGTCTGGCATGCTCACGACGAGGCGGGAGAGGTCGGAGCGGCGAGCGCGTCTTCGCGGTACACGATCCATCCGGTCGTCTCCTCCGCGACGAGCTCGACCTCCGTACCGATGGGGAGCGTCAAGTTGGGACTGTCATGTCCGGCTGGGAAATCCATGAGCACGGGCACGCCGAGGTCCGCCACGAGGTCGAGTACGAAATCCTCGAACTCATCCTCCTCCGAGCGATCGAGCGAGAGGTGGCCGAACACGATGCCCTTCACCTTGCCGAGCAGCCCCGCCGCGCGAAGCTGCACCAGCCGCTCATCCACGAACGACATCGGATCGCGTACCTCCTCCAGAAAGAGGATCGCATCAGTCGTGTCGATTTCGTACGGGGTTCCGATCGTCTGCTGGACGAGCGCGAGATTGCCGCCGACGAGCCGCCCCACTGCACGGCCGGCCTTCACGGTGCGCGCGACATCGCGTCCGAACCGCGCCGTGGGACGCGGCGTCGTCAGGGCGGACACCATGGACGACGTCGTGATGTCTCGTGCACTCGGGATCAGGTCATCCGCCGTCGGCCCGTGAAAGGCACGCAGCCCGGCGAGCCGCATGAGCCAGAGATGCAGCACCGTGATGTCCGAGTAGCCGACGAACGACTTCGGATTGGCGCGGAAGATCTCGGGATCCAGGTAGGGGAGCATGCGTACGGCGCCGTATCCACCGGTACCGGCGATCACCGCCTTCACGCGCGGGTCGAGCCACATCTTCGTGAAGCTCTCGGCGCGACGCTCGTCCTCGGCACGCTGGTAGCGGCGCGTCGTGGACAGCTCGGGGTCCACGAGCACGCCGTAGCCCGCGCGTTCGAGGGCGCGGACACCGCGCGCAAGCCAGCCAGCGCGCGGGGAATACGATGATGCGACGACGCCCACGGTGTCCCCCTTCTGCAAGGGCGCGGGACGGATCAGCGGGACTCGCTCAGACATGCACCGCGGGCACACCGTTCGTGGGCGTGTCGGCGTCGTCGTCCGCGGACTCCTGCTCGTACTTGTGCGACGACGTCACGCTCGGGCGTCGCAACAGACCTTCGACCTCCTCCTGCGCATCGACGGACTCGCGGATACGGTCGCCGATCATGCGCGCGGCGTCGAGCGACGCCGTCACCGATTCGATGCCTGCGCTGCCGATCTGCAGGCGGAGCAGGTCCAGGCGGATGTTCTCGATCGCCGTGACCGTCGCGGAGAGGCGCTCGGCGGCGAGCGCGCGGGCTCCGCGGAGCGAATCGGCGACTTCGCTGCGTTCCTCGTCGACCAGTGCGTCCCCACCACGGTCGAACATCGCAAGCTGTGCGTCGAGCGCGTCGATGCTTTGCCGGAGCTTTCCGGCGTCCGCCTCGAGCCGGCGCACGGTCTCTGGAAGGACAGCGAGTTCGCGCCTCATGGTCTTGGGCAACGCATCGAACAGGTGATCGGTCGCGCGGCCAAGCGCGACTTCGGTCAGGAGCGGCATGCCGAGGACGGGACGCTCCGCCTTCGCGGATCCGATCGACGCGAGCCTGGCGAGGCGGGAGCCCCACGGTCCTTTCCAGAAGGCGATCGACATGGCCGCGAGCCGCGACGCGAGTCGCAACCGAACGAACTCCCCGCCGAGCGCGACGCCGGAAAAGGTAAGGGCGGAGAGGGAGAGAAAGATCGTTCCGTAGACGAACGTATCGGCGCGATGGAGCATGCTACGTTCCATCATGGTGCCGAGCTCCCACGTGGCCGACTGCTGCCAGCCCAGGTATCCGCCCAGTGCCGACGTGCCGAGCGCCGCGCCGAACATCACGCGCATGGCCCGGCGAAACCAGCCCGAGGTCTGCCGCCGCTCGTATTCGATCTCCTCGCTGCGCGCGAGCTGGTGTTCGCGCATCGCCGTGTGCAGGTCATCCACCACGTACCCATCCGCAATGACCCGACGCAGGCGCATGATGCCGGGAATGAAGCTGACCATCGCGAGCGGGACGAACGGGACGAGAAACGTCCACGCCACGCTGGTCGCGTACACGAACGTCACGCCGGCCATGGAGCCGATGCCGAGCACGGCGATGCGCGCGGGCAATTCGCGCTCGCCCTGATTCAGCCAGACGCGCAACGGCGCCGGAATCTCCTTCGCATGTTCGAATGCCAGATCGATTGCCTCGGCGAAGCTTTCCGCGTTGCGATACCGGCGAATCGGATCCTTGTGCAGGCACCGCTGCACGGCGTTGGCCAGCCGCGGCGGAACGGCGGCGGCGACACTCGTGATCGTCGGTGCCGGCGTGGTGAGATGCTGCGTCACGACTTCGGCGCTCGACCCACCGTTGAACGGCAGTCGACCGGTGAGTGCGTAGAAGCCGACGACACCGAGCGAGTACAGATCACTGCGCGCATCGAGCGGCTCGCCCGCCGCCTGCTCGGGACTCACGTAGTGTGCATTGCCCATGACGCGGCCATCATGCGACCGCGCACTCGACTGCATCGCGCTGGCGAGACCGAAGTCCATGACGATGGCGCGCTCGCTGCCGCGCTCGAGCAGGATGTTCTCGGCACTCACGTCCCCATGGACGATTCCCGCGCCATGCGCGTACGCCAGCGCCCATGCCACTTCGCGCAGCACGCGTGCTGCCTGACCCGGCAGCAGCGGACCACGCGTGCGGATTCGTTCACCCAGCGTGGTCCCCTGCACGAACGCCATGACGATGTACGCGTACCCGCCGCGCTCGCCCGCGGCGTAGACGTTCACGATGTTCGGGTGCGTGAGTCCGGCGGCTGTCTGCGCTTCGCGGAGAAAGGCCACGCGCAAATGGGCCTG
The DNA here is from genome assembly GCA_039928585.1 of Gemmatimonadaceae bacterium. Lineage (GTDB taxonomy): Bacteria > Gemmatimonadota > Gemmatimonadetes > Gemmatimonadales > Gemmatimonadaceae > AG11. The sequence continues at coordinate 5,883 of JBDSSY010000233.1, forward strand.
CGCCGTCAGCCCGGGAGGCAGGATCTTGATCGCCACCGGCCGGGACAGGCGAACCTCCCGCGCGAGGTACACGATGCCCATGCCGCCGCGGCCGAGCTCACACTCGAGCGAATACTCGCCGGCGAGGGCCGTCTGGAGTGCGATGAAGTCCGCAGTGAGGTCGAGGGGCATGGACGGGAACAAGGTAGGCCGGGCACGGCCGACTACGCCAGCGCCACGCATGGGAACTTCGAGCCCGTACGCGGTGCGTTTACAGGGGTCGAACCCATTGTTTCCGACGCCCGACGTCAGACGTGCCCGCGTTTTCGCGCCCGAGCCCATACGCTAGATTGCAGAAGATGACAGCACCGCTGCACGACCAGCCAGCGACCTATTTCCGGAAGGGGTTCGGCCTCAAGGCCGACGTCCAGTCCGAATTGTCGGCCGATTACAACGGCCGTATCGTGGATACCCTGCGCGAGCACGATTACACCCTCGTCGTGGACGACGTCACCATCATGCTGGCGCGCGAGTTCGGGTTCTGCTACGGAGTAGAAAGGGCGGTCGAGTACGCTTATCAGACGCACCGGAAGTTTCCCGATCGCCGGCTCCTGCTCGTCGGCGAGATCATCCATAATCCGCACGTGAACGACAAGCTTCGCGGCATGGGGATCGAGATCATGACGGCGGGTGCAGACGGCGTGTTCGACTTCTCGCGCATCGGGCCGGAGGATGTCGTCATCCTCCCCGCGTTTGGCGTGACCATCGCCGCTTTTGAGGCTCTCCGCGCGTCGGGCTGCGTGCTGGTGGACACGACGTGTGGCTCTGTGCTGAACGTGTGGAAGCGGGTCGACGTGTACGCGCGCGACGGATACACGGCGCTCATCCACGGCAAGTACTATCACGAGGAGACGCGGGCCACGGCGTCGCAGGTGATGAAGTATCCCGGCGGCAGCTACCTCATCGTGCGTGACATGGGCGAAGCGCGCCAGGTCTGCGACTACATCGAGGGTCGCGGCGATCGAACCGCCTTCCTGGCGAAGTACGGCAAGGCGGCCTCGCCGGGCTTCGATCCCGACGTGCATCTGCTGCGCGTGGGCGTGGCGAACCAGACGACGATGCTCGCCAAGGAATCGCTCGCCATTGGCGAGGAGGTCGGACTCGCGATGGCGCGGGCGCGGGGCGACGCGGCGCGGGCGACCGACTTTCGCACCTTCGACACGATCTGCAGTGCAACGCAGGAGCGGCAGGACGCGGTGATGGCCCTGCTCGAGGAGCCGCTCGACGCGATGATCGTGATTGGAGGGTTCAACTCCAGCAACACCATCTCGCTCGCCGCGCTGTGCGCCGAACGGGTGCCGACGTATCACATCGAGGACGCCGAGGGTATCGAGCCGGAGTCGGGCACGGTGCATTATCGCGTCGCGGGCGTGAAGCACGTCGAGGAGACGCTCGCTGGCTGGATGCCCACGGGGCGGCCGGCGCGCATCGGTGTCACCGCCGGCGCGAGCACGCCCAACAACAAGATCGGCGAGACGGTCGGACGGATCCTCGCGACCCGGGGATTGGTGTTGGCGACGCCGTAGGTCGTTCCGTGCACCCGTTACCCCGACGATTTCCGTGACGGCGTTCTTCTCCGCCTACCTCGCCCTCGGCGATTCCATGTCCATCGATCTCTACCCCGCGCTCGACGCGGGTGAGATCGACGTCGCGGTCGCGCTCGAGCGCGACGTGACCGCCGGCAAGGTGGCGCCACTGGGCGCGGCATCGCTGCTGTACGAGAACGACGACGCGCGCTGGCCGGAGGAGCAGGGTGCGGATCTCGCGTCGCGCTATCCTGGCGTGATGTTCCGCAATCTCGCCAGTGACGGCGCGACGATCGGCGACGTGTTCGGCGAACAGCTCATGCAAGTGGAGGCGAGCGACGACGAGACGCTCGTCACGCTCACCGTCGGCGGGAACGACCTCCTGAGCGCATTCTCCAACCGGCCGCGCGCGTCATTGCTGGACGCCATCGCGCGCGATGTCGCCGATGCGTACGAGATCCTGCTCGATGCCGTGCGGCGCGTGCGACCTCGCTCGCTGCTGCTGCTCTCCACCATCTATGACCCGTCGGACCGCCTGGGCCGCATTCCCGGCGTGCTCGAGGACGCCGGGAAGCTCCCGCTCGACATCCTCGATCGGATGAACGCCCGCATTCGCCAGCTCGCAGACGGGACACCCCATGCGGCGGTGGCCGATGTGTACGCGCACTTTCTCGGGCATGGAGCGAGCGCACCCGAGGCGGAGCGCTGGTACTGGCGACGATCGCTGATCGAGCCGAACGTGGTCGGGGCGCACGAGATCCGACGTGTGTGGCGCGATGTGCTCGACGAGGAGGAACTGCGCACATGAGAGCTCCGGCGGCACGGGCGCCGCATCCGGCGCTCGCGGCATGGACGCAGCTTCGCGAGCAGGCGCGCGGGCGCGGCGCGCTCGTGACGCTCGTGGAGGCCGAGGGCAGCTCCAAGCCGGAGGGCGCACACCTCGCAATGGCTATCGACGGACGTGCCTTCGGTAGCGTGACGATTGGCGGATGCGCCGACGGACGCGCGCTCACCGTGGCGGCAGACGTACTGCGCACGGGCGAGCGGCAGTCGGTCATCGTGCCGCTGGGGGAAGAGGACGCGCTCGCGCTCGGGTTGGGATGCGCGGGCGACATCCACCTGCTCGTGGAACGCGTGGGTCACGATGCAAATGATCCGATCACCGCGGCGATGGAAGCGGCCGAGTCGTCGCTCGAGCGAGGTGTGCGCGCCGTGCTCGTGACGCCATTGGACGGCGCCGTCGGACGGCTGCTGCTTGCCGAAGGTGGCTCGAGTGCGGGCGGCACGGGGAGCTCCGCGCGCGACGAAGCGGCCTCCGCACTCGCCATGCGCGCATTCCGCGGCGGCGACGCGTCAACCGGCGTGCACGAAGCGGGCGGGAGTCGCTGGCTCGTGCAGTTGCTCACGCCGGTGCGCACCGTGGTGATCGTCGGCGCCACGGACATCGCGGCCGCGCTGTGCGTGATGGTCGCACCACTCGGTTGGATCAGCATCCTCGTCGATCCCCGCGATGCGCTCCTCGCCGAGTCACGGTTCGTCACGGCGTCGGAACGTCTCGCGGCATTGCCGGCGGAGATAGTGGCCAGTCGAGCGAACGGACGGAGCGCGGCGGTGGTCGTGGTGGCGCACGACTACAAGGTGGAGCTTCCGGTGCTGCGCATCGCGCTGCGAGGATCCGCGGCCTACGTGGGCATGCTTGGGAGCCGCAAACGAGCAGCCGCGGTGCGCGCGATGCTAGCGGAGGACGGACTGACCGAGGAGGAACTCGGACGACTTCGTGCGCCGATCGGCCTGTCCATCGGGGCGCAGGGTGCGGCCGAGATTGCCGTGAGCATCGTGGCGGAGCTCGTCGCCACCTGGCGCTCGGCCGCGCTCTCTTCCAGTGTTGCGTCGCCATGACGGACGCGGCGGCCTATCTGGCGACGGTGGTGGAGCACTACCGCCGACCGCAGAATCAGCGCGCGCTCGCGGCGCCGACACATGTCCACGAAGGCGTGAACGCATTGTGCGGCGATCGCATCCGCATGGAAGTGGCCGTGCGTGACGGAGCCGTGGCGGACATCGCCTTCGCCGCGAGCGCGTGCGCCATCGCGACAGCGTCTGCTTCCCTGCTCACGTCACGGGCGCGGGGGCTCGACGTCCGCTCGGTGCTGGAACTGGACGACGAGTCGGTGGTGTCCGCGCTCGGAGCAGGGGTGCCCGCCGGCCGGCGCACGTGTGCGGTGCTTCCGCTTCGCGTACTTCGGCACGCGCTCGGTTCCACGGCGGGCGCCGCGGCGTGATCGCCGGCCTGCTCCTCGCCGCGGGACGCAGCACCCGGTTCGGCGGCGACAAGCTGCTCGCGCTCGTGCATGGTGCACCCGTGTTGTCCTGGAGCGCGGCCGCGCTCGCCGCCGAGGTGGATGCGCTGTTCATCGTGGTGCCGCCGGACTCGGCGTCGCAGCTGATGGCCGTGGCCGGCGTGGCGGCGGTGACGGTGGAAAATGCGAGTCGCGACGACGGGCTCGCGAGTTCGATTCGCGCCGGCCTCGCCGTGCTGCCGACGCATGTCGAGGCCGTCGTGATTGCGCTGGCCGACCAGCCATTCGTGTCGCCGGGTACCGTGCGCCGTCTTCGCGAGCGGTGGAGCGCTGGTGGCGTGGAGGCCGTGGCGCCGCGCTACCGCGATGCACGCGGTCACCCCGTCCTGTTCGGACGCTCGACGTTCCCTGCACTTCAGGCCTTGGAAGGTGATGAAGGGGCGAAGGCGCTGCTGGAGTCGCTCGGGAAAGGCCTGGGGCTGGTGGACGTCGACGAGGCGATGCCGTCGGACGTCGATACCCCGCACGCGCTGAGCGAGCTCGACGCGCGGAGACGCCGCGAAGATTCGGACGGCGCATCGTAAAACTTGCGGGGTGGCGCGCGACCCGGCAGCTTCGTGGGGCTGCCACTCATCACACGATGCATCCTCGTCTCACCGAGCTCCTCGACTACGTCGACGCCCAGCGGAGTGCGCTCCTCTCCGCGGTGTCCGCCCTCCCTTCCGAGCGCTGGGTGGAGCGACCAGACCCGACCCGATGGTCGGTCGTGGATCTGCTCGAGCACCTTTACCGGGTCGAGCATAGCTGCGCGCACGTCATCGCCCGCGGCGTCGAAGCCGCGCGTGCGTCAGGCCATCCCGAGGAAACGGAGTCGCACTCGGTACTCGCTGCGCTCGACGCCTTCGCGATTCCCGATCGGTCGCAGCGCCGGGAAGCGCCCGAGCGTGTGGCCCCCACGGGCGGCTGGTCACCGGGCGAGGCACGCGAGAAGCTGAACACGTCACGTGCCGAGCTGCATGCGGCGATGCGAGCGGGCGACGGACTGAAGCTGGGCTCGATCCGTCAGACGCACGCGCGACTCGGCGAGCTCGATCTGTATGGATGGATCCTGTTCATCGGCAAGCACGAAGCACGGCACGTCCAGCAGGCACGGGAAATCGTCGAGCAGGTCGGCGCGCTCCCGCGGCCAGTGGCTACCCTCAGCTGATTCCTCTCATTTCCGGAGATGTTCCCATGTATCGCCCATCACTCACCGCGCTCTCGCTGCTGCTCCTGGCGGCCGCTCCCCTGTCATCGCAGTCGATGAACCACGATCCCGACAAGAAGGCCGAGGGCGGCGCGCTGCCCGCGGGCTGGACGGGTCGCACGGATCGCGACAACACGAAGCTGGCCGACGCCAGATTCGTCACGATGGGAACCGGCTTCCACGTCACATCCGGACCCGCCGCGATCTATTGGAAGCCCACCAACATGATGACGGGGCGCTATGTGGCGACGGCGTCATTCACGCAGATGAAGGCGCCGACGCATCCCGAAGCGTACGGCATCTTCTTCATGGGCAAGAACCTGATTGCGCCGGGGCAGACGTACGCCTACATGCTCGTCCGCGGCGATGGCAAGGTCATGGTGAAGCATCGGGCCGGCAAGGATGTGCACACGGTGATGGACTGGACCGACAATGCCGCCGTGGTGAAGCAGGACGCGTCAGGCAAGGCGACCAATACGCTGAGCGTCGATGCAAGCCGGCCGGATTCGGTGCGACTGCTGGTGAACGGCAAGCAGATCACCGCGATGGCCGATGGATACATGGGCGGCGCGAAGGGCTTCGTCGGCCTCCGCGTCAATCACAATCTCGACGTGCACATCGCGGATTTCACCGTGACGTCGAAGGGCATGGCGGCCAAGGCACCAGCCAAGTCGAAGGCGCGCAAGGTCACGAAGAAGGCAGCAAGCCAGGAGTGATCGCACTTCTCGCCGCCGCCGGCCTGTTGGCCGGCGCGCGGTTGGCGCCCGTCGCGGTTCGCGTGCCTGTCACCGCTCCCGTGCGCGTGACGGGCACGCTCGTCCCGCAGGAGATCTACAACGGGCGCGCCAACCAGTTGCGCGTCCGCCCGCCCAGACTCGAGGAGGCCTCCACCGCCGTGGACGGCCGGCTCGATGAGCCGCAGTGGGCACGCGCGGCGCTGCTGACCGGCTTCTCGCAGTTTTCTCCCAATGACGGCGCCGCGGCGGAGGACTCCACCGAAGTGCTCGTGTGGTATTCACCCACTGCCATCCACTTCGGCATCCGCGCCTTCGAGCCGCACGGCGCACCACGGGCGACGTTGGCCGATCGCGACAGGATCAGCGCCGACGATCACGTGCAGATCCTGCTCGGCACGTTCAACGACGGACGGCAGGCCACGGTGTTCGCCGTCAATCCGCTGGGAGTGCAGGCCGACGGCACGCTCACCGAATCCAACCAGAGTCGGTCCAGCGGGTTCGGCGGCGGCACGCTCGCACGCGATCCCGCCGACGTGAGCTCCGACTTCGTCTTCCAGTCCAAGGGCGTGGTGACGGGCGAGGGATACGTGGTGGAAGTGCGGATCCCGTTCAAGAGCCTCAAGTACCAGGCGCTTCCCGTGCAGTCGTGGGGGCTCAACATCGTGCGCCAGGTTCAGCATTCCGGGCACGAGGACAGCTGGACGCCGGCGCGGCGGGCCGGCCTGTCGTTCCTGGCGCAGTCAGGCGCCGTGGAAGGACTGACCGATCTTCGTCGCGGGCTGGTGCTGGACCTCAACCCCGAAGTCACGCAGCGGACGACCGGCACTGCGCCTCGTGTTGGAAGCGGCGTCAGCACGGACTTTCGATATGCCACGCAGCGTCCCGAGCTCGGCGGAAACGTGCGCTGGGGTGTCACCAACAACATCACGCTCAACGGCACCGTCAATCCGGATTTCTCGCAGATCGAGTCGGATGCCGGGCAGTTCTCGTTCGATCCCCGCCGCGCGCTGTTCTTCGCCGAGAAGCGCCCGTTCTTCCTGGACGGCATCGAACAGTTCTCCACGCCGAATTCACTCATCTACACGCGGCGCATCGTACAGCCGCGCGTCGCGGCGAAGCTCACCGGCAAGGTGTCGGGCACCAACGTGGCGTTCATGAGCGCCGTGGACGACATCGCGGGATCGCAGTCACGCACCGATAATCCGGTCTACAACCTGCTGCGCGTGCAGCGCGACATCGGTGCGTCGTCGAAGCTCGGCATCGCGTACACCGACCGCGTGGAAGGGCGCGCGTACAATCGCGTCGCGGACGTCGACGGCAGCTACCTGTTCGGAAAGATCTACAGCATCCAGGCGCAGTATGCGGCGAGCTATAGCCGGCAGCTGGATGGACGCGTGCTCAATGCGCCGCTGTGGCACGCCGGACTGAATCGCAACGGCAGGAACCTCGCGTTCGGCTACTCGCTCAGCGGCGTGCACGAGGACTTTCGTGCGCTGAGCGGCTTCATCGGGCGCGGCGGGGTGGTGAACGGAAGCGTCGACCAGCGCTACACCTGGTTCGGGGCGCCGGGCGCGCTGTTCCAGACGGTGACGTTCAATCCCGGGTATAACGCGACCTGGCGCTACCAGCGATTCGTGCATCAGGGCGATGCGCTCGAGAAGAAGGGCGCCTTCAAGCTGAATGCCGCACTACGGGGGGGATGGAACGCCGGTGCCGGCTGGCTCGTCGAGACGTTCGGGTACGATCGGGGTCTGTACAGCGACTACAGGATTCTCGGCGCCGCGGGCGACACGCTGCCGTTCGTCGGGACGCCGCGCATTCCGAACAGCGACTTTCTCGTCACGCTCAACACGCCGGCGGGACGATGGATCTCGGCCAACGTCTTCTACGTCTGGGGCCGCGACGAGAACTTCTACGAGTGGGCGTCGTCCGACATCGTCATCACGACGTACGGGCTCACCGTTCGGCCCACCGAGAAGCTCCGCGTCAATGCGACCTATAGTCTGCAGAGCTACAATCGACGCACCGACGGCAGCATCGTCGCGAACAACCGCATTCCGCGCCTGAAGGTTGAATACCAGCTCGCGCGGCCACTATTCGTGCGCGTCGTCGGGGAGTACACCTCCCTCTTTCGCGACGCACTCCGCGACGAGGGACGCACTGGACGCCCGATCATCGCGCCTGACGTGTGCGCGAACTTCGTCAACCAGGTGACGCGCGCTTGCCAGCGGAGCTCGTTCCGCGGTGACTTTCTGTTCTCGTACCAGCCCAACCCCGGAACGGTGGTGTTCGTAGGGTATGGCGCCGGATACGCGGACACCCGCGCCGCTGCGGAGCCGTTCGAGTTTCCGCGCAGCGTCGGATTCCGTGGCTACAACCGCCTCGACGACGCGGTGTTCGTGAAGGGGAGCTACCTGTTCCGCCTGTGACGGTCGCCTCGTGACCGCAGGGTCGGATGGCCCCAACGAGGCCGAGCTTCCGCGGATTCTCGGGCTGCGTGATCTCGTTCTCTTCAACCTGGCGGCGGTCGTCGGCCTGCGATGGCTCGCGACCGCCGGCAAGGCGGGACCCAGCGCACTCGCCCTCTGGCTCCTCGCCGCGGTGTTCTTCTTCGTGCCACAGGGCCTCGTGGTCACGGAGCTCTCGTCCCGGTTCCCGCAGGAGGGCGGCATCTACCGATGGACGAAAAGCGCGCTTGGCGAGAAGCACGGCTACCTGTGTGGCTGGTGCTACTGGATCTCGAACGTCCTGTACTACCCGAACCTTCTGATCTCCGCGGCCGTCATCGCCACGTTCGTCGTGGGCAAGGGAGAAACCGGGCTGACGAGCGACTGGACCTACGTGCTGATCGCGACGCTCTTTTGTCTCTGGCTCGCCGTGTTCCTGAATATCGTCGGACTGGGCACAGGCAAATGGCTTCAGAACGCCGGAGGCATCGGCACGTACGTGCCCGGTGTGATCCTCATCCTGCTCGGCGGCTACGCGATGATCAGCGGCCAACCGTCCGCGAATCCCATCACGAGACAGAGCATCGTGCCCGATCTCGGACACCTGCCGGGGTTGAACCTGTGGGCGTCGATCGCCTTCGCCTTCGCCGGACTGGAGCTGTCGAGCGCGATGGGAGGCGAGGTGCGCGACCCTCGGCGCACACTTCCACGTGCCATCCTGATCTCGGCGCCCCTCATCGCACTCGTGTACATCCTCGGCACCGGTGCGATGCTCTGGCTCATGCCCGCGGGGGAGATCAACATCGTTTCGGGATTCCTCCAGGCCACGACGGTGGGCGCGCGTGGCGTCGGGCCGTCGCTCTGGTGGCTGGCCCCACTCGCGGCCGCGGCGTACACGCTGGGCAACATCGGCGGCGTTGGCGCGTGGCTCACCGGCCCCGCGCGGGTGGCGTTTGCCATCGGGCTCGATCGCTATTTCCCGCCGGCGTTCGGGCGTGTGCATCCACGATGGAAGACGCCGCATGTCGCCATCCTCGTGCAGGCGGGGCTGGCCACGGTGTTCCTGCTGCTCTCGGTACTCGGCAAGGGGACAACAGTGGAGCGGGCGTATCTCATTCTGCTGGATACGCAGCTGCTCATCTATTTCATCCCGTTCATCTACCTGTTCCTCTCGTTCCTCATTCATCGTCGCACGCCGGCCCCCCCGGACACGGTCCGCGTACCCGGCGGTCCGGTGGGCGCCACGGTGGTGGGCGTGAGCGGGCTGCTCGTGACGCTGTTCGCGATGGGCGTGGCCACCATTCCACCGGGCGACGATGCGCAGCCGATGCTCTTCGTCCTCAAGGTCGTCGGCGGCGCGGCGAGCTTCGTGGCGGTGGGTGGGCTCGTCTACTGGCGCGCGCACCGCCGCGCATCATGAGCGCAGGCGAGTGCCGACGTTACCGCACAGCGAGGCGCGCGATCATCTCGCGCGCGTTGGTCGCCCCGTAGTTGCCGTAGCAGTTGTTGAAGAACACGATCGTACGCGTGGCTTCCGCCGCTGCCGCCTCGATGAGCGGCATCGCCTCGTCCAGTTCCGCCGGCGTGTAGAGGTACCGATACCGTTCGACAGTTGGCACGTTGGCCGCCTCCCAGGTCGCGCTTCGCCGGCCGTGCAGGCGCATCATCGCCAACGCCGGTGTCGTGACAGCGGCGACGGCAGGCACACTGCTCTCGAGGCCTTGCGGACCATCCACCATCACATGGGTCAGGGCGAGGTCGCGCAGCATGTCCAGCGTCCATCCCGTGGCGCGTGCGCCATCGAACCAATGGTGGTTCCGAAGCTCGACGGTTCCCGGGATGCCGGCCAGACGGGCCGCGGCATCGGCGAGGAGCGCCTTGTTCGCCGGCGAGGGGATGAACCATCGCGGGTACTGCAAGAGCACGCCGCCGAGCTTGCCCGCCTCGTGCAACGGAGTCAGCGCGTCCAGGTAATGGTTCCAGACCGCGTCCAGCAGTGCGGCGGGAAGATCCTTGGCATACACACGGGCCTTGGTGGCGAGCGCCGGCGGTAACGCGTCCACCAGCGCATCGGGCAGGCGAGCGACTTCGGTGGGTTGGCCCGTCATCAGCGCGTGCGCCTTGAGATGAAAGCTGAAGTCCGGGGGCGTACGATCCACCCAGAGGCGGGCAATGGCGCGATCGGGGAGCGAGTAGTAGCTGGAGTCCACCTCGACGACTGAAAACTGGTCGGCGTAGTATCGAAGTCGCGCCTCGGCGGTGGATACACCGCGCGGGTAGAAGACCTGGCCCCGTACCATCGTGGGATCGGTCCATGACGCGGTGCCGATCCGGATCTCGCCTGGCGGACGCCCTGACTCGCGCCGGAAGGCCATCGGTCGACCGACGATTTCAGCGTACGTGGCGGCGAGCGCCGTTTCCGCGCGGACGCGCGCATCGTCGAAGCCGGGATCGTGCACCGGGAGCAGATCGGGCGCGGGGAGCAGCGCTGACGGGCGGCGAGGCATGGTGTCAATGCGAGGTTGGACGATCGTGAGCGGAACAGCCGGCGCGCTGGGTGCGTACCGCCGCGCCGAACGATGACGCGCCGCGGTGCGCGACACGAACGTTACCGCTCGTCACTTGCGCGAATACCAATTACCTTACCGCTGAGTCAATCGAGAAAGTGACGGCACAGGCAGGAGGAGGGTCTGCTAGTGTCGGCGGGTGAGCGTTGGCCAGCGATCCGAGCTCGGCGCGCCGCCCTCCGATGTGCCGGTGCCTTCCGCGACCATGCTCGCCGACTGACGCAGGTGCATTCCCGCCGTAGGTCAGCGCCGGTGCCTCCTGTCGCACCTCTCGCGCGATGGCATGCGCGTGGTCGTCCATCGATCCGCAGCCGAAACGGCCGGCGATGGATATCAGTCGTCCTTTGATCGTTGCCTCACCGCTGTTCGTCGTCGTTTCGCTGGTCGAATAACCATTACCATGGGGGAGGGATGGACTTCACGCGTTCACGCACCTGGCTGGGTGCCCTGTCGTTCGCACTGCTGCTAGGCAGCGCTTCGGCGGCTCAGGCACAGCAGGCGAGCGTCACCGGCCGGGTGACCGAAGCAGGGTCGGGCACGCCCATTCCTGATGCCCAGGTGTTCATCGTGGGCACCAATCTGGGCGGCCTCACCAATCAGGATGGGCGCTTCATCCTTCGGAACGTCCCCGTGGGGGTGCAGCAGGTTCGGGTTATCCGCATCGGGTACGCCGAGACGAAGCGACCACACACCGTCGCCGCCGGTCAGGCCACGACGATCGACTTCACGCTGAGCAAGTCGGTGATCTCGCTGCAGGAGGTCGTGACGACCGCAACCGGCGACACGCGCCGCGTCGAGATCGGCAATGCGATCTCGAACATCGACACCAAGAAAATCGTCGAGACGAGCCCGATCAGCAATGTGTCCGATCTGCTCAACTCCCGCGCGCCTGGAGTGCAGGTGCTCTCTGGCACGCAGACGGGCACCGGCTCGCGCATCCGCGTGCGTGGCAACAACAGTCTGTCGCTCAACAACGACCCGATCTACGTGATCGACGGCGTGCGCATGACGAGCGATCAGGGATCGGGGATCGGCACGGGCGGCAACCGCGCCAACCGCGTTGGCGACTTGAATCCCGAGGAGATCGAGAACATCGAGATCGTCAAGGGGCCGTCGGCGGCGACGCTGTATGGTACCGACGCCGCCAATGGCGTCGTGGTGATCACGACCAAGCGGGGCCGCGCGGGCGCGCCGCAGTGGGCCGTCCACTCCGAGGGTGGCCTTATCACCGACAGGAACACGTACTCTGACAACTATACCATCGCCGGACACTCGCCGGGATTGACGGCGTATCGCGAGTGCGCCCTTCCGCTCATCTCCGCCGGAACCTGCATCCGGGACAGCGTACGTGTCTACGCGCCAATCAATGATCCCGACGCGACGCCGCTCGGGGTGGGTAATCGCTTCGCGGCCGGCGCGCAGGTGTCGGGGGGCACGGAGACCGTACGCTATTTCCTGTCCGGTGACCGCGCCAACGAAACGGGACTGCTGTCCCTGCCCGATTTCGAGCGCCGACGCTTCGACTCCACGAAGGCGGTCCTTCACGACTACACGGAACGTCCGAACCACCAGCTCAAGAACAGCTTCCGGGCGAATGTCAACGCCGCGATCACGCCGAAGCTCGATGTGGCGGTGAACTCCGGATTCGTCAATAGCGACACGCGGTTCTCGCGCGAGTCGAACGCGACCTCGGGCCTTGGCTCGCATCTGTTCGGCGGACCTGGTTACAAGACCAACGGTTCGGTCTCGACCAGCGGGACTGTGCCCACACAGGGCACTCCGCTCACGGGCTACCGAGCCTGGACCCCGGCCTACAGCTGGGAGGAGAAGACGGGCCAGCAGGTCAACCGATACATTCTCGGCCTGAACACGCAGTATCGTCCCACGAACTGGCTGCAGCTTCGCGCGACGATCGGCAACGACCTGACCGATCGGCGTGACGACAATCTGCTGCTTCGCGGCGAGGGGCCGCCCATCACGTCGCGCTACCGCGAGGGGTTCAAGGACCAGCTCCACACCAACATCCGGAACCTCTCGGCCGACGTCGGCGGCACCGGAACGTACAATGTGTCCAGCTCGATCAACTCCAAGACGACCATCGGCACGCAGTTCGTCGATCGCACCTTCGCGCAAACCGAGGCGTACGGTCAGTATCTGCCACCAGGTGCGCAGACGGCGAGTGCTGGAGCGTCACCACAGGCGTTCGAGGAGACGACGATTCAGAAGACACTGGGCTTCTTTATCGAGGAGGCGGTGGCATTTCGGGACCGTCTCTTTCTCACGGGCGCGCTGCGCACCGATCAGAACAGCGCGTTCGGTACCAACTTCCAGCGCGTGATCTATCCCAAGGCGAGCGTTTCCTGGCTCGCTTCTGAGGAGGAGTTTTTCCCGAAGCTTGGCTGGTTGTCCAGCATGCGCCTGCGTGGTGCGTTCGGCGCGTCGGGTGTGCAGCCCGGCTCCAACGACGCCCTCCGGTCGTTCGACGGACTGAGCCCGAACATCCGTGGCACCGACCAGCCGGGCATCATCTACTCGGCCGTGGGCAACGACAGTCTCAAGCCGGAGCGCACGACCGAAGTCGAAGCGGGCTTCGAGATGAAGGTCTTCAGCAACCGTGGCTCGGTGGATTTCACGTACTACAACAAGCGGACGAAGGATGCGCTCATATCGGCCATCGTCGCGCCATCGCTCGGTGCGGCGACGACCGTCCGCCAGAATCTCGGCGCGGTATCGAACTCCGGATACGAAGTGCTGATCAATGGCCAGTTGATCGACCGAAAGGCGCTCGCGTTCGACATCACGCTCAGCGGCTCGATCAACGACAACAAGCTCATCAGCCTCGGCGGCACGCCGCCGCAGATCGGTACGACGACGCGCGCCGTGGAGGGCTTCCCGCTGTTCGGACTGTGGGCGCGCCCGATCAACGGGTGGAAGGACAAGAACAATGATGGCATCCTGACCTACAATGCGGACACTACGCTCAACGAGGTGTTCGTCGGGGATTCGGCCATCTTCCGTGGCTACAGTTCGCCCCGGTACAGCCTCACGGCGACCCCCGCGCTCGAGTTGGCGAACCGAAAGATCCGAATCCAGGCGCTGTTCGATTACCGAGGTGGTAGCCGGTATTACAACAACACCGAGCGTATTCGCTGCGTGAGCCGCCAAAACTGCAACGGGCTGATGAATCCCAACGCCTCGTTGGAGGAGCAGGCGATGGTCGTCGCAACGCGCGATCACCCGTCAAGGACGCTCGATGGCTTCTTCCAGCCTGGATCGTTCGTGAAGCTGCGTGAACTTTCGGCGACGTTCACGGCGCCGGAGTCGTTCCTTGCTCGTGTGCGCGGCGCTCGGAGCCTGAGCGTCACCGCCAGCGCGCGTAACCTGAAAACGTGGACGAACTACCGCGGATCCGATCCGGAGACGGACTTCACGGCGAGCGAGACGACCAATGTCCCGCAGGATTTCCAGACCGTCGGCCCACCGAGCTTCTTCCTTCTCCGACTCAATGTCGGGTTCTGACGCCCAATGACGAGAATGACACTCATGAGAGACCTTTCTTCCGGGCGCCGACGTATCGCCACGGCGACGCTCGTCGCGCTCGTGGCCGCAGCGTCGCTCATCGGATGCAGCAGCATTTCAGAACCGTTGCTAGACGCCGACGACCCGGATCTCGTGGTACCGGGCTCGATCCAGAACGCGGAGGGCGCGAACGCGCTCTACATCGGCGCAATCGGACGACTGCGTACGGCTACCGCCGTGGGCGAGAGCACCTGGCTCTTTGGCGGGCTCCTCGCAGACGAATGGTCCACGAGCTCGACCTTCATCCAGAACGACGAGGCGGACCTCCGCAGCATCAAGCTGGACAACGCGACGGTGCGGGATGAGTTCCGCGCGCTCTCCCGCGTGCGCACGGCGACCAACCAGTCGCTCGATGGCCTCCGGAAGTATCTCCCGAACGAGCGCGCCAAGATGGCGGAGATGTACTTTGCGCGCGGGTTCGCCGAGATGCAGCTGGCGCAGGACTTCTGCAACGGTATTCCCCTGAGCGACGCGTCCACAGAAGTGTTCGCGTTCGGGAATCCGCTGCCCGTGGCTGAGGTGTTCAATCGCGCCATCGCCTCGTACGATTCCGCGCTTGCGCTGGCGACTGGTACCGACGAGTCGTCGGTTCGCATCGCCCGCGCCGCGCGCATCGGCAAGGCGCGCGCACTGCTCGGCGTCAACAAGATTCCGGAGGCCGCGGCACTCGTGACGCCCGCGCTCGTTCCCACCAGCTACGTCTACGACATCACCTTCTCCCAACCGGGCGGCGTGAACATTCTGTGGGCGCAACCGGCAAGCGCGCGCCGTTACACGGTGGGCGATAGTCTCGAGGGAAATGCGCGCAACCTGCTCGTGAGGAACGTCATTCCATTCTTCTCGGCGCAGGATCCGCGACTCCCCGTCCGATATACCGTATCGACGAACGGACGGGACACCACGAAGTCGCAGGACGGCTTCACATTTTCACGCACCACGACACTCTACGGGCAATTCACGAATGTCGCGCTCGCCAGTGGCCTTGATGCCCGGTTGATCGAGATCGAGGCGCAGCTCCGTGCGGGCGATTACGTGGCGATGACGGCGAGCCTCAATGCGCTGCGTGCCTCTCCACCCAAGCTCGGCGAGATCCAGCCGACGGCAGCGCAGTTGCCGCCGCTCCTGATGCCGACGAGCCAGTCCGCGGCGGAAAACCTGTACTTCCGCGAGAAGGCGTTCTGGACGTTCACGCGCGGTCAACGTCTGGGTGATCTCCGGCGCCTCGTGCGCCAGTACGGCCGTACTGTGGCCAACACGTTCCCCGAGGGGACGCACTATCGAGGGGGACCCTACGGTCCGGACGTGAACCTTCCGGTACCGAAGGACGAAGAAAATAACAACCCGAACTTCACGGGCTGCACCGATCGACTGCCGTAAGCGACGCGCACGTTTTCACACGTCAACGACGAAGGGCACACCGACGAAAGTCAGTGTGCCCTTCTTCCGTTCTCACCTCGATTCATCGTCCACCGTTCGCCTTTCTACGGTTCACGGTGCTGTTGATCCGAGCATCCCGCGGTCGAACGCACGGTGACTGCCCGACTCCGCACGTTTCGCCGAGTACATCGCAATGTCGGCGTGCCGGAGGATCTCGTCCACCTCGCCGCCGATTGCGGAGGCGCTGCCGATGCTCGCCGACACGTACACGTCGACGCCGGAGAGCGTGAATGGGAAGGCCATCTGCTCGCGAATGCGATCGATCAGGCGTTCCGTGCTGCGGGGCACGGAGGTGTCCTCAATGAGCACCGCGAACTCGTCACCGCCGAGCCGGGATACCGTGTCCGTCGCTCGGGCCGACGCTCGCAGTCGTCCGGCGATCAGCCGAAGCAGATGATCGCCCTCGGCGTGTCCCATGTCGTCATTGACCCGCTTGAACATGTCGAGATCGAGGAAGAGCACGGTGACGGTCCGTCCTTCCCGCTGGCCCAACTCCAGCGCGTGCGACACGCGGTCGTAGAACAGCGCACGATTCGCCAATCCGGTGAGTGGATCGTGGAATGCCTGATGCGCGAGCTGGTCGAGCAACGCTTTTCGCTCACCGACGTCCCGCGCGTTGATGACGATACCGCGCACGGCGTCGTCGGCGAGCCGGTTGCTCGCGATGGCTTCCACCTGCACGATCGTGTCGTCGGCGCCCACGATCCGCCACTCGCCCGGTGGTGAAACGCCCGGAAGGGAGGCGGCGATCTCCACGAACGCGCCGACAACCTCCACGTCGTCACGATGCGCGAGCGCGGCCATCGTCCGGCCGACGAGCGCGTCCGGCTGATAACCGAGCAGGCGGATAGCGGACGAGCTGGCAAACTGGATGACGCCGTCGCCACCGATGACGAAGATGAGATCGGACGAATGCTGGACGAGTGATCGGAAGCGTGCCTCGCTCGCGCGAACGGCGGCCTCGGCCACGCGGGCCGCGTTGAGCCGGAACGAGCGCAGTTGGCGTGCGCCGAGGAAGACGGAGACGGCCACCGCTCCGAGCGCGACGCCGCTCAATGGAGTGACCCATGTCCCGAGCGCGATCGCGCTGAGTAGCAGATATGTCGCGCCGGCCGCGACGAAGGGCAGCATCGAGGCGACGTTCGACAGGCGATGATGTTCGCGGCTGGAGCCGGCTTTCGACGGCGACCGCAGGAACAACTCCGCGCTCACGAGCATGGTGATGGACGTCGCGAGGAACAGCAGATCGGTGGCGAATGCCGACCGATGTCCGTCGACCATCGTCACGAGGCTGAACGCCAGGTCCGCGAACACCACCAGCGCGCCGCTGACCCCCAGCCAGACGATGGCGCCACGATGGTCATCCAGCGGGCGGCGTAGCGCAACGGTGGTGATTCCCACCAGCATCAGCAGATCGGCGAGCGGATACAGCAGCGGCAGAACGATGGTGCCGAGTGCGGCCGATTCACCGGCGATGGGGCGGACCACGAAGTACCAGAGCGCGACGCCCGCGCCGGAGAGCACCATGCCCGCATCGCACGCGAGCTTCCAGCGGTCCATGCCGCGTTGGCCGACCGGGATGGAGAGGTATGCGGCGAGGGTGAGTGGGTAGGCGGCGAGGAAGAAGACGTGCGCGAGACCCGGAACCGATGACCCGTAGCCCATCACGCCGTAGGTCGTGACGAGGTTGCCCGCACAAACGGTCGCCGACGATGCGGCGAGGAGTCGCAGCGCGCGGCGCATCGGCGCACGGGCGTCGGACCGGCGCGCGGCGAGGAGGAATACGAGCGCCACCGCCGCGCTGAGTGGCAGGAACACCACCTCGCTGGCCAGGTCGCGCGTACGACCCTCGACATGCGCGAACTGCAGCCACGTCAGATACGCGGTAGCATACGCGAACGCGATGGCGGCGATGGGGAGCCGCCAGCGCCGATTCGGCGCCTCGGGAGCGGTCGGGAGCGCGAAAGTTTTCGTCATGAGAGCGGTGTGGGGTCGATTCCACTCATGGCGAAAGGTCACCCTTTCGGACCGCCGGACGCAATGGCGAAGCGCACCGATATGGACGGCATGACGCAGCGCTCCCGGCAGGAAAGGCCGGAAGCGATGCGGCTGCCTGCGCGTCACACAGGACGACTACTTGTTGTTCGGGTCGGGATTGCGCGGGGTGTCAATCGAGAAGGACGACGGAGACTCCGGTTGCCCGTGATCGGACGTCTCGCGCTGCGCAGCGGCTTCGGCTGCGCGCTTTTCGTGCTCGTCCACGGCGAACTGCTCCTTCGCCTGATCGAGCAGCCCGGACTTCTCGCGCTGCATGTCCTTGTCGGCGCCGCCCGATTCCGGTCGGTTGCTCTGAAGATGGTTGCTCGGCTTTCCACCCATGTCGATGCTCCCGGCTGTGTGTGGGCGACGAGTGAGGCAGATTCCGTTC
Source organism: Gemmatimonadaceae bacterium (assembly GCA_039928585.1). GTDB lineage: Bacteria > Gemmatimonadota > Gemmatimonadetes > Gemmatimonadales > Gemmatimonadaceae > AG11. The sequence continues at coordinate 24,189 of JBDSSY010000233.1, forward strand.
CCTTGTTCCGCGTCGGAACCCACCCGCGGGACCCGCGCGCTGGATGCCGGGTAGAGCGGAGTGTCCCTACCTATATTCCCCGCATGCGCCTGTCACGATTCGTCGCTCCGTTGTTCGGAGCGGTCCTGCTCGCCGGTCCGGTCGTGGCGCAGCGACCGACCCCTCGCCAGCCCGTGCGCGGTGCGCCCGCGAAGCCGGCACCAGCCGTCAAGCCGGTGCCCGCGGCGGCGGTTCCGACCACCGGATTTCTCCAGGGCACGGTCATGGACAGCGTCCACGGCGAGCCGCTGGTCGGGGCGCTCATCACCGTGGATGGCACCGCCCGGATGGGCATCACCGATTCCATCGGCCGCTTTCTCATCGACAGCATTCAGCCCGGGTCGTATCGGGTACTGGTCGATCATCCCATGCTCGACACTCTGGGCATCAGTCTCGTGACCCCGCCCATGACGTTCGGGGCGAACGAAGTCACGCGCACCATGGTTGCGGTACCGACGGGCGAATTTCTCGTCAACCTGTTCTGTCCCGCGGCTCGTCGTGCACTGGGTCCCGGCGCGCTGGTCGGTCGTGTACGCGAGCCGGACAGCGACTCCGCCGCAGTGGGAGCACGCGTATCGCTCGTGTGGTACGACCCCGATCCGCCGGGACTGCCCGCCAACCTGCGCGTGGGACGGAAGCCTCCACGCGTGCGCGAAGCGACGGTGGGACCGGACGGGACCTATCGGCTCTGCGGACTGCCGGAGAGTTACGACGCGAAGCTTCAGGCGCAGCGCAAGGACGGCGGCGCCACCGCGGAGGTACCGATGACGCAGAGCGGCGGTCTGCTCGCACTCAGGAGCATGAGCGTTGCCGCACTGCCGGTACTTGCGGCGGCGAGGGACAGCGGCGCGCCGGTGCCGCAGCCACGCGGCGCGGCGCGTGTGTTCGGCAAGGTGGTGAATCGCAACGGCGCGCCGGTGGCCGGTGCGCGCGTCGGCCTGATGGGGACGAGCGCCGCAACGCTCACTCGAGCCAACGGGGACTTCGTGCTGGACTCGCTGCCTGCAGGAACGCAGGCTTTGGTGATTCGGCAGATCGGCTATCGCCCCACCGAGTTGGCGGTCGATCTGTCTTCACGCACGCCAGCACGTGTGACGGTTCGGCTCGGGGCGATGGTCGTCGAGCTGTCGCCCGTGGAAGTAGTCTCGCGGCGAGACGAAGGCCTGCAGAAGGTGGGGTATCTCGATCGCAAGAAAACCTCGGCGGGCGGATATTTCCTCGGGCCCGAGCAACTCGAGAAGCGCAATTCGCTCAAGTTCTCCGATATCCTCCGCACCACGCCGGGCATTCGCGTGAGTGAATCGAATGGACAGGCGATGATCACGTCGACCCGCGGAACGCAGGGCAATGGATGCGTCACGATGTACGTCGATGGCGCACAGTGGCAGCAGATCGAACCAGGCGACCTCGATTCGTTCGTCCAGCCGAACGAGGTGGCGGCGGTCGAGGTGTACAGCGGCGCGTCCGTGCCGGTGCAATTCTCCACGGTCGGCCAGGGATGTGCTGCGGTCGTCGTGTGGACGAAGACACGAGTCCTTCGCCGGAGATGACCGGAATGCCCATCGTGCAACATCCGTTCGACTTCGCGATCGGTCCGGTGAACCTGACCGGGTTCGGCCTGGCGATGATGGCCGCGTTCGGCATGGCGCACTACGTCGCGCAGCAGGTACTCGCACAACGTGGTGACGACCCCGACGTGATGAACGACGTGACGTTCGCGGCGCTCGTCGGAACGATCATCGGGGCAAAGGTCTATTACGCCGTGCTTCAGGGAAGCATGAGCGCACTCTGGAGTCGTGGCGGATTCGTCTTCTGGGGCGGCTTCATCGGGGCCGTTGCATTGTGCGCCATCGTGATCCGCTGGAAGCGCATGAAGTTCCTGCGCATCGCCGACGGCGCGGCGGTCGGCATCGCGGCGGGTTACGCCATCGGGCGCACGGGCTGCTGGGCGGTGGGAGACGACTACGGCCGCGTGTGGGACGGCTGGCTCGCGGTGAGCTTTCCGCGTGGCCTGCCGCCCACCACCGTGCAAGTGATGAACGACCTTTACGGGGCCAACCTGCCGGCGACGCTCGCGCCCACCGACATCGTCGGTGTCTATCCCACGCAGTTGCTCGAGGTGCTGCTCGGACTCGCGATGTTCGCGGCGCTCTGGAGATTGCGGCGACATGCGCATGCACCCGGGTGGCTGTTCGGCATGTACTGCCTGATGGCGGGAGTCGAGCGGTTCATCGTGGAATTCTTCCGCGCGAAGAGCGACATGGTCGGTCCCCTGACGTCCGCGCAGGTAGTGGCGCTCGGCGTGACGCTGGCCGGCGCCCTGCTCGTCACCTGGCGCAACACCGGCGTGCCGATACCTGCCCGAGCGCGCTGACTTCTCTCGAACGGAGACCAGTATGGCCACGAGTGCTCGCGCCAGGCCGGACGCCACCGAGTTCGCGCCGTTCTATGCGTCGTACGTCGCGATCGTGCCGGATGGCGACGTGGTCGACGCGATGCGGCAGTCCGGCCGCACGATCGGCACGACGCTCGCCCCGGTCGCCGAATCGCGCGGCGGGTTCCGCTATGCGGCCGAGAAGTGGACGGTGCGGGAGGTGGTGGGTCACATGATCGATGCCGAGCGCATCTTCGCGTATCGCGCGTTGCGGCTCGCGCGCGCGGACGCGACACCGCTGCCGGGCTTCGAGGAGAATGACTATGTCCGGACCGCAGGCTCGGATGCTCGCACGCTCGCGGACCTGACGGACGAGTTGCGCATCGTGCGCGAGGGAACGGTGCGGATGTACGAGTCCCTTCCCGACGCCGCGTGGACCCGCCGCGGCGTGGTGAACGGTCGTGAGGTGAGCGTGCGTGCGCTGGCCTACATCACGACCGGACATGCGCTGCACCACCTTGAGGTGCTGCGCACGCGGTACGCGATCACCTCGGCATGACACCGGCCGGCGACCCTGCCGCCGGCGTTGTCGTGCTGCGCGACGCGACGGACCGGGACGTCCCGGACATCCTGCGCTGCATTCGTGCGCTTGCGGAGTACGAGCGGCTCGCGGACGAGTGCGTCGCGACGGAAGCTCGGTTGCGCGAGTCGCTGTTTGGCGCGGATCCGGCGGCGTCCGTCGTACTCGCCGTGCAGGAGCTCGAGGTGGTGGGTTTCGCGCTCTGGTTTCGCAGCTACTCCACCTTTCTCGCCCGACCCGGCATCTACCTCGAGGACCTGTTCGTGTTTCCGTCGCACCGCGGTCAGGGGGTTGGGCGCCGCCTGCTCGCGCATCTCGCCCGCCGTGCGGTGGAGGGCGATTTTGGACGTCTGGAATGGGCAGTGCTGGACTGGAATGCCGACGCGATCCGCTTTTATGAATCACTCGGCGCCGTTCCGATGGCGGACTGGACGACGTTCCGGCTGACGGGTGACCGGCTCGAGGCACTTGGGGTCGGTAGCGTATAGGACGCCAGCGGCGTGCGACTTGCCGCACCTTCAGCCAGGCACGATACTCCGCGAGCGATACCCATCCGCAGCGCGCCGATTGAGCGAGGGCACACCATGCGATTCTTTCTTCACGCGAACGCACCGGCGTCGGCGGTCACCCCGAGCGCCATGTTGAGCGTGGTCGCGCACGTGGCGCTGATCGGTGCCACGGTCTACGGAACCGAGGTGGAATCCCGGCAACTTGCTGACGAGGTGTCGCAGCGGGTGTTCTTCATGCCGCCGCCGGATCGCCGGCCGGCGGGCGAGGCCGTTGTGGAGCGCCTCCAGTACGTCGATGTCGGCAACATCGCGCGCGTGATCGGTACGGACAGCGGCAGCGGACCGTCGGTGATCCGTCCCAAGTCAGGCGAGGACCCGGGCGTCCGCGAAGTCCAGGGCGTGGATCCCGTCGATCAGCTGTCGCAGATTCCCATTCCATCCGCCGACTCCGTGTACTCGATGCTGGACGTCGAGGAGATCGCGGTGCGTTCCGAGGGCAGCGCGGCCCCGGCCTATCCGCCCGAGTTGCTCACGAAAGGGGTGGAGGGCTCAGTGCTGACGAACTTCGTCGTCGATACGACCGGTCGAGCGGATACGTCGACGATCGACATTCTCGAGCCCGCGCACAGGCTCTTCGTGTCGTCGGTGCGCACGGCAATCCCGGGCATGCACTTTTCGGCCGCGATGGTGCAGGGACGCAAGGTGCGGCAGATGGTCGAGCAGCGCTTCCAGTTTCGCATCACGCCCCCGGTAAGCGCTCCGGCGGAGCATACGCGGGCCAACCCGGTGCCGTGACGACGAGGGTCGCTGCGCCACCCCGGGAGTTCGCCGGGTTTCGCGCCGCGGCACGCACATTCCTTCGACGTCTCCGCCGACACAACGATCGTGACTGGTTCGCCGAGCACCGGCCCGCCTACGAGGCCGAGGTGCGGGCGCCGCTCGCGGCGCTGGTGGAGGACGTGGACGTCCGCCTCGCCGCGTTCGCGCCGGAGATCGTCGGAGATCCGCGACGCTCGCTGTTCCGCATTCATCGGGACGTGCGCTTCTCGGCCGACAAGTCGCCGTACAAGACGAGTGCCGCCTGCTGGTTCTTCCATGCCGGTGCGGGACGCGGCGTGGGGAGCGCGACCACGGCGCACGGCGGCGCGGGCTTCTATTTCGAGTTCGGGCCGACGTCCAGCTCGATCGGCGGAGGGATCTGGATGCCACCGCGCCCCACGCTCGCGATCATACGCGCGCGCATCGGTGAGGAGCATGCGTCCCTTGGGCGCCTCCTGCGCGCGCCGCCGCTGCGGCGTTTTGGTGGCCTCGCGAACGATGCGATGCTGGCGCGCATGCCCCGCGGGTACGATGCGGCGCACCCGGCGGCCTCGCTCCTCCGGCACCAGTCGTTCACGTTGGGGCGCGCATTGACGGACGACGAGCTGTTCAGCCCGCGCCTGCCCGACCTGCTTGCGAGCGACTTCGCGCGCATCCTGCCACTCGTGCGGTGGTTGAACGGCGCGTTGGGACTGCGTGCGCTCGCGCGACGCTGAGGCGCCTCGTATTCTTGCGTGCATGACGCCTGGCGCTCCCGACACCGACATCGCGCTCCGTCGCGCGACCCCGGGCGACGCAGCGCGACTCGCAACGTTCGCCGCTGCGTCCTTTACCGACGCCTTCGCCGCGCAGAATCGCCCCGAGGACATCGCGACGTATCTCTCCGCTGTGTTCGGTGAATCGCTGCAGCGAGCGGAGCTCTCCGATCCCGACTGCACGGTGTTTCTCGCCGAACGGGATGGCGAACTGGCCGGGTACGCGATGCTGCGCGACGGGTCGCACCCGCCCTGCGTGGCGGATGCGAACGCGATCGAGATCGCACGGCTGTACGCCGGGCAGCGGTGGATCGGTGCCGGCATCGGTGCACTGTTGATGCAACGTTGTCTCGTCGAGGCAGCGTCGCGCGGGCGGCGGACGATCTGGCTCGGCGTCTGGGAGCGCAACGTGCGCGCGATCGCATTCTATCAGCGATGGCATTTCTCCATCGTCGGCTCGCAGCCGTTCCAGCTCGGCACCGACCGGCAGAACGACCGCGTCATGGCCCGCCGCGTCGTCATCGAGGCATGAGCATGCATCACACGGTGAAGCTTCATGGCGTGATCGTCGGACACTCCGAACTCGAGCAACGCGATGAATCCACGCGTCGCGCGTGGGGCCGGTTTCGACCTGGCCTCGGGTACGAGCTGGTGCAACCTGTCTTCCTCCTCTTCACCGAAGCGGTCCCGATGCCCGGCGGCGAGCCGCGCGACGAAGACAAGCTCGCGCGCTACCATGCGGCGCGGGACAGGCTTGGGCTGGAGCTGGTGGATGCGTCGGGGCGGACGATCGGCACGTCGGCCATCCACATCGCGGATTACAGCGCGAAGCGTGGGAAGGAGGCCATGGAGCTCGATGTGCTGGTGAGCGACGAGTCCTACTGGGAGTAGGTCCGCCGCCGATTCCGCCCGTTCCGCCGCTCAGTGAAAGTCATGTCGTCGGGCGAACTCCGCTCCTACCGCGGCCTGCAGTGCCCTGAACTGTGCGGCGCGCACGTTCACCACCGTCTGCTCCACCTGGAGTACGCCGCGCACCAGCAGCAGCGGCGTGCGTGAGATCAGCAACGCCTGTCGCTCGAACCGTTGCGGGGTCACCACCACGTTGATCAATCCCGTCTCGTCCTCCAGCGTGAGGAAGACGAACCCCTTGGCCGTGCCCGGTCGCTGGCGGCAGATGACGAGCCCCGCCGTCGCCACCGTCTCGCCGTCGCGCCCGTGGCGCAGGAGGTCGCGCGCCGAGCGCACACCGTTGGGCTCGAGCACCTCGCGCACGTGCGACATCGGATGGCCGGCGAGAGAGATGCCCGTCATCCGGTAGTCGGCTTCGGTGAGCTCCACGCGCGTCATCGAGGGGAGCGGCGCCGTCTCCCGCGCCGGGTCCGGGGTCCGCCGGGGAGCCAGCGGTCCCGCATCACCGCGTGCGGCGTCGAGCACGGCCCACAGCGCGGCGCGGCGCGTCCGCACGTCAGGCTCGTGCGGGAGCAAGCCGTCCAGCACGCCGGCCTCGGCGAGATGGCGCAGCGCGCGCTGGTCGAGCCGCGCGCGGCGCACCACATCCTCCACCGACGTGAAGGGGCATTCGGCCAGCGCGTGCTCCAGCTTGTCGCGCGCCGCGGCCCCGAGACCGCGCACGCTGCGGAGGCCGAGGCGGACCGCCGGCGCCCGTGATGTGCCAGGTGCGGGTCCTTCGCTGCGCTCAGGACGACACAGCTTGTCGCCCTGGGCGGAGCGAAGGGCCTGCACGTCTTCACGGTACTCGAGCGTCGCGTCCCATCGGGAGCGCGTCACGTCGGCGGGCCGCACCTCGACGCCGTGGCGCCGTGCGTCCTCCACGAGCGTCCCTGGTGCGTAGAATCCCATCGGCTGCGCGTTGAGGATCGCCGCCGTGAACTCGGGCGCGTAGTAGTGCTTGAGGTACGCCGACGCATAGACGAGCAGGGCGAAGCTCGCGGCATGGCTTTCTGGAAAGCCGTAGTCGGCGAAGGCGTTGATCTGGTTGTAGATCCGCTGCGCCACGTCGGGGGCGATGCCGTTCGCCTGCATCCCGTCGATCATCTTCTGGCAGATGGCCGCCATGCGCTCGCGACTCCGTTTGTGGCCCATGGCGCGACGGAGCTGATCCGACTCGCCCGGCGTGAACCCGGCGGCGGCAATGGCCACCTGCATCCCCTGCTCCTGAAAGAGCGGAACGCCGAGGGTGCGCTTGAGGATCGGCTCGAGCGAGGGATGCGGGTACGTCACCTCCTCGAGCCCCGCTTTGCGACGCAGGTACGGGTGCACCATCTCGCCCTGGATGGGGCCGGGCCGGATGAGTGCGACCTCCACGACGAGATCGTAGAAGCAGCGCGGCTTGAGGCGTGGCAGCGTGTTCATCTGCGCGCGGCTCTCCACCTGGAAGACGCCGATCGTATCGGCGGCGCACAGGTCGTCGTACACCGCCTGGTCGGTCATGTCGAGCATGGCGAGGTCGATCGTCACGCCACGTCCCTGCCTGATGTACAGCAGGCAGTCCTGCAGCAGGGTGAGCATGCCGAGTCCCAGCAGGTCGATCTTCACGAGACCGGCGGCGTCGAGGTCGTCCTTTTCCCACTGGATCACCGTGCGGCCCGGCATGCTCGCCGGCTCGATGGGCACGATGGTGGAGAGCGGCTCGGCGGTGAGCACGAAGCCGCCGACGTGGATGGAGCGATGGCGGGGAATCTGGTGCAGCCCTTCCACGATCCCGGCGAGCGCGCGCACGCGCCGGTCGTTCGGGTCGAGCCCGACGCGCTCGACGATGCTCGCCCCGCCCGTTTCACGGAATGCGGTCGTGGGATTGCGGCGTTCCGTGTGATCGTCCGAGGCGTAGGGATCTTCCCAGCGGTTTCCCCGATCGGCGGCAGCGTGCATCGCCGGTGGAACCTGTGTCAGGTCGCGCGCGCCCGACGATTGCGCGTTCGGGCTGCCGTACGGTTCGTACGCGGCATTGGGCTTCGGCCGGTCGGCCGACGTCATGGGTCGCGCAACCTGCCTGGCCTTCTCCTTTTCCTCGCGCGCGCGCGTCGTCGCTTCGGTGCCGCGCATCATCGCCGTGCCGAGCGTGGCGGCGAGCGCGGCATCGGACGCTTCGGCATTCGTCGGCGTCGCGCGCAACGCCTCGGCGGTGGCCTTGGCCGAGAAGCGGTCACTCAGCGTGGAGAGCGCGTCGGCCTGAGCGATGCTGAAGCCGAGCACGCGCGCCGCGTCGCGCACCGCACTGCGCCCGCGGTAGGTGATCTGCTCGCACACCATCGCTGCGTGGTCGCGTCCGTACCGTTCGTACACGTACTGGATCACCCGCTCGCGCTCGCGATGCGCGAAGTCGATGTCGATGTCGGGTGGCTCGGTGCGCTCCTCGCTCAGGAATCGCTCGAACAGGAGGCCGAGGCGAATGGGATCCACCGCCGTGATGCCGAGGCAGTAGCAGACCGCGGAGTTGGCGGCGGAGCCGCGTCCCTGGCAGAGGATTCCCTCGCGCCGCGCGAAGCGGACGATGTCCCAGACGATGAGGAAGTAGCCGGCGAGGCCGAGCTTGGCGACGAGCGCGAGCTCGTGCGCGAGTTGCCGCTCATGCGCGCCGGTGCGCCGCGCCGTGCCTGGCTCGCCCCACCGTTCGCGCGCACCCTGCTCGACGAGGCGCGCGAGATACTCGTCCGGCCCTACACCGGCGGGCAGGGGAAAGGCGGGCAGGGTCGGGTGCAGTTCCTGGAGGCGGAACAGGCAGCGTTCGGCGATGGCGAGCGTGGCGCGCACCCCGTCGAGGTTGCCGCGCCACCGCCGCGCGATCTGGGCTGCGCCCTTGAGATACCATTCGCCGTTTGGGCGCAGTCGGGTGCCCATCTGGTCGAGCGGCCGCTTGTGCCGCAGGGCGACGAGCACGTCGTGCACCGCGCGGTCGCGGGCACGGGCGTAGTGCACGTCGTTCGTCACCACCCACGGCACATCGAGTGCGCGGGCGATGTCGATCAGGCGCGCCGTCGTCTGGCGCTCCTCGGGCAGGCCATGATCCCAACATTCAATGGCAATGCGGCCATCGAATGCATCTTTCAGGGATGCGGCGGCTTCGCATGCCGCGTCTGTCTCGCCTCGTGCCGCGAGTGACGCGACCCAACCGCGCGGGCATCCGGTGAGCGCGACCAAGCCGGCCGTGTGCGACGAGAGCTGGTCGAGCGAGACGTGCGGCTCCCCGCGGGGGCTTCCCTGCCGCGCGAGCGTGATGAGCGTGGAGAGGTTGGCATATCCCTCGCGCGATTCGGCAAGCAGCGGGAGGTGGGTGAGCAGCGGCGTTTCGTCGCCCGTCTCGATCGCGACGGTGAGCTCGGCGCCGATGAGACCAGCGAGCCCCGCGTCGCGCGCGGCGGTGGCGAAGCGGACGGCGCCACCGAGTTCGTCGTGATCGGTGAGGGCGAGGGCAGCGAGCCCCAACTCGGCCGCGCGCGCGACGAGCAGCTCCGGCAACGCGGCGCCATCGAGCAGGGAAAAACAGGAATGGCATTGCAGCTCGGCGTAGGCGGTCATGCGCGGAGCCACTGGGTAGGTGGGTAGGTCGGTAGGTCGGTAGGTGGGTAGGTCGGTGGTGACTCGGTGTCGGATGGCCGCGGGAACGTCTCCGGCCTGCATGCCGTTCGTGGACCATGCCTTCCTACACGTCTCGTCCCGTTGGTGGTGCTGTACACACGCGCCCGATCGACGCCGCCGACCTGGCCACCAAGGCCGATGATCTGTCCACGGCGGAGCTCGACCAGCTTCCCTTCGGGATGATCCAGCTCGACGCGCGCGGACGCATCCTGAAGTTCAACGCCGTGGAGTCGCGGCTCGCGTCGCTCGATCAGCAGCAGCAGATCGGCAAGCACTTTTTCACTGAAGTCGCGCCCTGCACGAAGGTGCAGGCGTTCTATGGACGGTTCAAGGAAGGGGTGCTGCAGGAGCATCTGGATACGACCTTCTCGTTTCACTTCGCGTTCAAGCAGAATCCGCGGGACGTCACGGTGCGGCTGTTCTATTCCA
>JBDSSY010000234.1:0-9594 GCA_039928585.1 Gemmatimonadaceae bacterium
GTGACCGAGGTTAACTGTGGTGTCGTACCCGGTCAAGCAAGGACGATCGAGACTCGTGAATGGTTATGCACGAGCCCCGGTTTACGGAGCCAAAACCTTCGTTGCGGCCTGCGCGGCGATCACGTCGGGTGGCACGATATCGCCCCGATTGGAAATCACGTTGTCGATCAATCCGTACCCCTTCGCCTCTTCGGCCGACATGAAGAAGTCGCGGATCATGTCGCGCTCGATCTGTTCGATCGGCCGGCCGGTGTGCTTGGCGTAGATGGTGTTGAGCTGGTGGCGCAGGAAGAGGATCTCCTTCGCCTGAATCTCGATGTCGGCCGCGGTGCCCTGCGCGCCGCCCGACGGCTGATGGATCATGATGCGCGAATGCGGCAGTGCGCTGCGCTTGCCATTGCGTCCGGCCGCGAGCAGGAACGACCCCATGCTCGCCGCGAGTCCCATGCAGATCGTGTTCACCGGCGCCTTCAGGTACTGCATCGTGTCGTAGATCGCGAGCCCCGCCGAGACGCTGCCGCCAGGCGAGTTGACGTAGACGAAGATGTCGCGCTCCGGATTGTCGGCCTCGAGGAACAACAGCTGCGCGATGATGATGTTCGCGACGTCGTCGTTGATCGGCGTGCCGAGGAAGACGATGCGGTCCATCAGGAGCCGCGAGAAGATGTCGTAGGTGCGCTCGCCCCGGCTGGAGCGTTCGATGACGTACGGCGGGTAGATCGTGGCCATGGGGTTGCTCATGAGTCGATTGCGTTGGTGACGTCGTTCCGGGAGGTCAACCACTCGAAGACCTTCTCCTCGGTGATGCTGCGTTCGATTTCCGGCAGGCGCCCCGCCTTCTGCAGCGACGCGTACACCTGTCCAGGCTCCGTTCCGCGCTGCTCGGCCACCGTCGCGACGCGCTCGTCGACATCCTTCTCGCTCGCCGCCAACTGGTGCTGCTCGGCCAGCGCGTCGATCAGCATGCCACGCCGCACCTGCTTCTCGGCGACGGCCGCGAACTCGCCCGCGAACTGCTTGCGCTGCTCGTCGGGAATCTGATAGGCCTGCATGTAGTCATCGATCATGCGGTTCACCCAGCTCGGTGGTACGTCGAACGGGTTCGCCACGATGATCTGGTCGAGCAGGGCCGAGCGCACGGCCGCGTCGGCGTCGCGCGTCGCGTGCTGCTGCAGGTCGGCACGCACCGCCGTCCGCAGTGCGTCCAGACCATCGAAGTCGCCGACCTCGCGCGCGAATGCGTCGTCGAGGGCCGGCGCCGCCTTCCGTTTCACGTCCTGGAGCGTCACGCGAACCCGCTTCGACTGCCCGCGTTGCGCTTCGTCGGGAAAGTCATCGGGCCACTTCACGACACGCTCCTTCGTCTCGCCCCCGGAGAGCTCCATCACGAGCTCCTCGATGCCCGCGATCGCCTGACCGCCGCCGAGCACGAGATCGTACGGACTGCCCTCCGGCATCTCGTCGCCATCCTTCTGCGGTGTCGCGAGCAGCACCTTCACCATGTCACCTTCCCGCGGCTGGCCATCGGCCGGGGTCCAGGTGGCCTTCTGGTCCCGCAGGGTCTCCAGCTGCTCGTTCACCTGCTCCTCCGTCACGAGGCCCGACGCGCGGGCCACGCTGAACCCCTCGGTGCGGGACAGCTCGAGCTTCGGCCGCACTTCGAGGTGCAGCTCGAAGGTCAACGGCTGGTCGTCCTCGAACCTGACGTCGTGCACGTGCGGCTGCGCGGCGACGTCGAGCTTCTCGCGCGACATCACTTCCTTGAACGCTTCCTGGACCAGCGTCTCGATGACCTGCTGGCGAATGGCATCCTTGAAGCGCTTGCGGACCATCGCGGCGGGTGCCTTGCCGGGCCGGAATCCGGGCAGACGAACGGACGCGGCGTATTTCTTGGCAGTCTTTTCCTCCTCGTCGCGCACGGCCACGAGGGGGACCGACACTTCGAGCAAGCGCTCGACGCCTTCGCTCTTCTTGGTGGTGATCAGGATGTCCATGTCGACCGAATGTGCCGGGATCGGGGTGCGCAGACCCGTTCGCCAAGGCGGGACGGTGACCAGCGCGAATGACTCCAGGGAAGTTAACGCCCGGGAGGAGTGCGTTGAAGGGAGGCGCGAACCCGGCGACCCGACTACGGCCGGGCCTGCCCGATCATTTCCGCGACGATCTTGCCCGAGCTGAGCACTCCGGGAAGGCCGGCGCCCGGATGCGTGCCGGCACCGGCGAAATACAGGTTCGCGATATCCTCACTGCGATTGTGCGGCCGGAACCACGCCGATTGCGAGAGGATGGGCTCCACCGAGAACGCACTGCCGAGGTGGCTATTCAGCGTCTCGCGGAAGTGCAGGGGATCGATCATGTGCTCGGTGACGAGATGCCGGGACAGCCCGGGGAGGTATCGCTCCTCGAGGTGCGCCATGATCCGGTCGCGATAGGGTCGGGCGGCGGTGCGCCAGTCGGTGTCGCCTCCCAGATGAGGCACGGGCGACAACACGTAGAAGCTGTCGCACCCCGGCGGTGCGAGTGACGGGTCCGTCGCCGTGGGCCGATGCAGGTAGAGCGAGAAATCCTCCGACAGCGTCTTGTCCGTGAAGATGTTCTCCAGCAGTGCTTCGTACCGCGGACCCATCAGGATCTCGTGATGCGCGATGTCGTCGTATCGGCGGTCGGTCCCGAAGTAGATCACGACGAGCGACATGGAGTAGCGCAGCCGGGTCATCCGGGCATCCGTGTTCCGGCGGCGGTGTGCCGCCGGTACGAGGTCCATGTAGGTGCGCGCCACGTCGCCGTTGCTCACCACCGCGTCAGCGGGAAGATGCGTTCCGTTGGCGAGACGCACGCCGGTCGCGCGCTTCGAGTCGGCGTTCACAGTCACCTCGGCGACTTCGGCATCCAGCCTCAGCGTGCCGCCGGCCTCCCGGAAGAGCCGCACGAGTGCGTCCACCAGCGCACCGGTACCGCCCATCGCGAACCACACGCCCCACTTCTGCTCGAGTGTGTGGATCAGCGCATAGATGGAGGTGCTCTGGAACGGGTTTCCCCCCACCAGCAGCGGATGGAAGGAGAACACCTGCCGCAGCCGCTCGTCCTTGAAGTAGCCGTCCACGAACGCCGCTACGGAACGGTGCGCGCGCAGCCGCACGAGGTCGGGCGCCACCTTCACCATGTCGATCACGCGGTCGAACGGCGTGTCGATGAGCGCCATGCCCGCGTCGAAGATCCGTTCGGTGGCGTCGGCGAAGCGCAGGTAGCCCGGCACATCGTCGGCGTTGAACTGCTCGACCTGCGCAAGGACGGCGGCGCGGTCGCCGTTGTAGCGGAAGATCGAGCCGTCGTCGAAGCGGATGTTGTAGAACGGATCGATCGGGACGAGCCGCACGTAGTCGTCGGTGCGACGTCCGCTGCGCTCGAACAGCTCATGAATGAGCCACGGCGCCGTGATGATCGTCGGCCCGCCGTCGAAGGTGAAGCCGTCCTGCTGGTACACGTACGCGCGGCCGCCGGGCTTGTCGCGCTTCTCGACGATCGAGACCTCATGTCCCTGCTGCTGAAGCCGGATTGCCGCCGCGAGGCCGCCGAATCCGCTCCCGATCACGACGATGCGCACGCGGTCAGTCAGTCGCGATGCGGAACGCAGGAGCGCGCGTCTGCCGCTCCCCGACGCGCACCGTCCGGCGCGGCCACAGTGCCAGGGCCAGCGGCAGCGCCATCGCCGCAGTGCCGAGCACGACTGCCCACCACATCCCGCGTCCGACGCAGATGAGGATCGGGAAGATCCCGTTCACCGCATACAGCACCAGCGGCAGGCTCGTCGGCGACACCCGGGCCGCCCACTGGCTCGGTGGCACGATGGCGAGGAGCACCCGCGCCACCACGAAACCGGTCAGCAGCCATCCCAGCCAGTTCGTGAGCGGCATTCCATAGAACAGATCCGACAGCGCGATTCGGCGCACGAGCGACTGGCCCGCCGCCGGGGGGAGGTTCCAGAGCCAGTGCGTCGTCGACACCATCGCCGGGTCCATCGACACGTCCCACGCGGTGAGCACCAATGCCGCGACCGCAGCCCACTTCCATTTCGTGCGCGCGTCGTCGCCCGCCGAGAGCAGGCGGCCGCAGATGGCGAGCGACGCGTACAGCATGAAGAACCACGACGTCGGAATGTTGAACGGCACCCGGCCGCCGATGAGGTAGCCGAGCTGCGTCGTGTACGCGTACGGACCGAATGGGTAGCCCGTCGTCGTGCCCGCGAGCTCGGCGCCGAGCGAGATGGTGAATGCCGCGGCGAAAATCGCGAGGGCGCGCCGCCAGCCGATGCGCCACGCCGCGTGCAGGATGCCGGCGAGCGCGCCTAGCACCACCGTCGTCTGTCCGCCGTACTGGAACATCGTCGCGGCCACGCGCTGGTTCGCCGGCGTGAGCAGCCACGCGGGCGCGGGTGGCGCGAGGAACGTGGCGAAGGCGATGCCGGAGAACACGAGCAGCAGCGCGTGACCGATCAGCGCGACACCGGCAACGCGGCTCTCGAACGAGTGCGGCGTCGGCGATGCGAATGGCATCACGCCCACGTGACGAATTCTCCATCGGCGAGTGTGCCGCTCGAACGAGCGACGCCGTGGCCCAGGGCCGGTGTGGGCTGGCCCGAGTCACGGGGCGCGCGCCACGCACTCCACAGCACGCCCGCGCGTGCGATGGTGCCGAGCCGCGCGCGCGTGCTGAAGGTGTCGTAGCCGATCTCCTCGATGGCTCGCAGGATGCCGGCATAGCCCACGGCGCACGCGGTGGCGCAGGGGCGTGCGTCGGGTGCGAGCAACGCGATGCCCGGCATCGCCGCATCGTACAGCGACCGGGCACGCGCGATCTGGAACGTCATCAGCGCGCGCCACCGGCCATCAGCGCCGATGTCGCCTCGCAGCACGTCAGCCCGCACATATCCGAACTGCGCAAGGTCCGCGTCGGGCAGGTAGCAGCGGCCGTTCCGCGCATCTTCCCCGACGTCACGCAGGATGTTGGTGAGCTGCATCGCCATCCCGAGCGTACGAGCATGCCGGAATGCGCGAACGCGAACCGCATCGTCACCGTCGACGCCGAACACATGCGTGCACATCTCACCCACGCTGCTCGCGACCCCTTCACAGTATGCAGCGAGCGCCGGCCAGTCGGCATAGCGCGCCGGCGCGCAGTCGCACGCCACGCCATCGAGCAGCTCGTGCATGACGGCGGCCGGCACGTTGTACCGGCGCACGGCGCGCGACAGCTCACGGAACACGGGACCGTCAGGCTGGCCCGCCAGCGCGGCGCCCAGACTCGTGCGATACGCCGCCAGCATGGCCGTCACTTCGGTCGTTCGCTCGCCCGGCGCGAGGTCCACCATGTCGTCGGCCACTCGGCAGAACGCATACAACGCGAACGCGGCCCGACGCTTCTCGGGCGGCAGGAAGTGACTCGCGAGCCAGAAGGTACGGGCGTGCGAGCGGACGATTCGTTGGCAGTGCGCTGCGTCGGGCTCGATCATCCAGCCTGGTTCGCGTCGGACTACGGGGTTGAAAACTTGTTGGGTTCGTCGAATGAACGCCCGCGGGGCGCCGATGTTCCAGCACGCCGGATTCCGCGGCGCGCGTGCGGGCTATCCCATGCGAGAGAGGGGACTTGAACCCCTATACCTTTCGGTGCCAGATCCTAAGTCTGGTGCGTCTGCCAGTTTCGCCACTCTCGCGGTAATGAAACGTAGGTCGGTAGGTCGGTAGGTCGGTAGGTCGGGGAGGACGAAAAAGGCACACCGGTCGAGTCCAGTGTGCCTCTCCCCATTATCCAGTCATACCGGCTCCTATCCCCCAACCTGCACCGAGACCGCCCGCGGCGGGCCGTCCTGGCCAAGGTCATACACGAGGAAGGTCACCAGGTCGCCCGACCTGAGCCGCGACAGCACAGCGTCCAGGTCCGCCGGCGACCGCAGGTCGCGCTTGGGGCCAGGATTGATCACCTGCAAGAGAATCATCCCGTCGGCGGTCAGCTTCCGATACGAGGGACCCGTGACATTCACGTCGCTCACGATCAGCCCGCGCCGATACGGCTCGGCGATACGGGCGCGGGTGATCAATTCCGGCGAGACCGGTTCCACGGCGATCCCGATCTTGTCGAACTGCCGGCTCGCGGACTCGCTCCCGCGGGCAGGCGAGGGCGCCGCCGACACCTGCTGCGGTGCGTCCGGCGCCTCCGCCAGCTTCACGCGAAACGTCTTCTTCGCGCCGAAGCGCATCGCCTCGAACGTCACCGTCTCGCCCGGTTTGTGGGAGCGCACGATGCGCTGGAGCGTGCTGACCCGGTCGGTCGGCTTGCCGTCGGCCGCGATGATGACGTCGCCCGGTTCCATGCCGGCCTTCTTGGCCGGACTCTCGTCGATGGGAACGAAGCTGAACGTCTGCACGAGCACCCCCGTCACGTCCTTGAGCCCCGCCGCCCGCGCGTCGGTGGCGGTGGCGTTGTTGATCGCCACGCCGATGACCGGCCGGCGCACCTTGCCGTATGCGATCAGGTCGTCCATCACCTGCTTGGCGAGCGACACGGGAATCGCGAAGCCGTAGCCGGCGTAGAAACCGGTGCTGCTGGCGATGGCGCTGTTGATGCCTACGACCTCACCACGGATGTTGACGAGCGGCCCGCCCGAGTTGCCGGGATTGATCGCTGCGTCGGTCTGGATGAAGTCCGTGATCTCGTACTTGCCGCCGAGCAATCCCGGCAACGGCCGGCCCTTCGCGCTGATGATCCCCGCAGTCACCGTGAAGTCGAGGCCGAGCGGGTTGCCGATCGCCACGACCCACTGTCCCACGCGCGCGAGGTTGTCGTCGCCGAGCTGCACCACGGGCAGGTCGACGCCGTTCACCTTGATGACCGCTACATCGGTGGTGGGATCACGACCGATGACGCGAGCCTCGAACGTCCGCTTGTCGAGCATCGTGACCGTCACCTTGTCGGCGTCGGCGACCACGTGGTTGTTCGTGAGGATGTAGCCGTCCTTGGACACGATGAAGCCGGTGCCGCTGGCTTCCTGGGCCTCCTCACGTTGCGGCGGCTGCTGCTGTTCGAAGTTCCGGAAGAAATCCTCGATACCCGGACGCTGCGGACCGCGACGCACGTTCGACCGCACGCGCTGCGTCTGGATCGAGACGACGGCCGGCGTGACGTGATCGGCGATCGCCTCGAACGCGCTGCCGGTTTCGGCGAGCGACTGCACCTGTGACGACGCGACCTTTCCGCCCTTGCCGTCCTGCGCGAAGCCGAACTTTGTGAGGTCGAGCCCCGAGGCGAACAGCAGCCCGCACAAGAAGGCGATGACGACGACGCCGCCGAAGCGAGCGCGCGAGAATCTGGATGCCATGCTGGTTCCGTCTCCGAAAGAAGTGCTACCCGAACTCCACCCGTGCTGCTCGGCCGGGCGCCACGCGTCCCTCCATTGGACACGTACGGCGCTCGACCGGTTTCCGATGCATCGCGCCGGAAATGCGCGTGACTATTTCTTCGCTTCGTCCACGATCTCGTAGTCGGCCTCGACCACATCGTCTGCGGCCTTCGACCCGTTGGCGCCCACATCGGACGAAGGCGCCTGTCCGTCAGCGCCGTCGCCGCCGCTGGTGCTCTCGCTCGCCTGGCTCTGCGCGTAGAAAGACTGGCCGGCCTCGTTGAACGACTTGCTCAACTCTTCCTGCGCCGCCCGGATCTCCCCCATGTCGTCGCCGCGAAGCGCCTTGCGGGCCCGCTCCACCGATGCTTCCAGCTTCGTCTTCAGCTCGGCCGGCAGCTTGTCCGCCCATTCCTTCGAGTTCTTCTCCACTTCATACGTCATGGAATCCAGACGGTTCCGCGTCTCGATCTCCTCGCGCCGCTTCTTGTCCTCATCCGCATTCTTCTCGGCGTCCTTCACCATCTTGTCGATGTCCGCATCGGACAGGCCGCTCGATGCTTCAACGCGGATCTTCTGTTCCTTGTTCGTGGCCTTGTCCTTCGCCGCCACGTGCAGGATGCCGTTGGCGTCGATGTCGAACGTGACTTCCACCTGCGGCATGCCGCGCGACGCCGGCGGAATGCCCGTCAGCTGGAACTTCCCGATCGTCCGGTTGTCGCGTGCCAGCTCGCGCTCACCCTGCAACACATGAATCTCGACCGTCGTCTGGTTGTCGTCCGCCGTGGAGAAGGTTTCGGACTTCTTGGTCGGGATTGTCGTGTTGCGCGGAATGAGCACCGTCGTGACGCCACCCAGCGTCTCGATGCCGAGCGAAAGCGGGGTGACGTCGAGCAGCAGCACGTCCTTCTGCTCGCCCGTGAGCACCGCGCCCTGCACGGCCGCGCCGATCGCCACGACCTCATCCGGATTCACACCCTTGTTCGGCTCCTTGCCGAAAAACTTCTTGACCTCTTCCTGAATCTTCGGGATGCGCGTCGAGCCGCCGACGAGGAGCACCTCGTCGATATCCTTCGGCTCGAGCCCCGCATCCTTGAGCGCCTTGCGCATCGGCTCGAGCGTGCGCGTGATGAGATCATCGACGAGCTGCTCGAACTTCGCGCGCGTGAGCTGGTAGTTCAGGTGCTTCGGGCCCGACTGGTCTGCCGTGATGAACGGCAGGTTGATGTCCGTCGAGTTGGTGCTCGACAGCTCCATCTTCGCCTTCTCCGCCGCCTCCTTGAGGCGCTGGAGCGCCATGGGATCCTTCGAGAGATCGATGCCCTGGTCGCGCTTGAATTCACCGACGATCCAGTCCATGACGCGCTGGTCGAAGTCGTCGCCGCCCAGATGCGTGTCGCCGTTGGTCGACTTCACCTCGAACTGGCGCGACCCGTCCACGTCGTACAGCTCGAGCACCGAGATGTCATACGTGCCGCCACCCAGATCGAACACCGCGACCTTTTCGTCCTTCTTCTTGTCGAGGCCGTATGCGAGCGCGGCCGCCGTGGGCTCGTTGATGATGCGCAGCACGTCGAGTCCGGCAATCTTGCCCGCATCCTTCGTGGCTTGTCTCTGTGAATCGTTGAAGTAGGCTGGCACCGTGATCACGGCCTTCGTCACCGTCTGCCCCAGATAGTCCTCTGCCGTCTGCTTCATCTTCTGGAGGATCATCGCCGAGACTTCCGGGGGCGTGTAGCGCTTGCCCTGGACCTCCACCTGGACAACGTCGTTCGAGCCGGACGGGACCTTGTAGGGGACGCGCTTCGTCTCTTCGACGACCTCGCTCATCTTCCGGCCCATGAACCGCTTGATCGAGAAGACCGTGTTCTGCGGATTCGTCACGGCCTGACGCTTGGCCACCGTGCCGACGAGGCGCTCGCCATCCTTCGTGAAGCCCACCACCGACGGAGTCGTGCGTCCGCCTTCGGCATTGGGGATGACGACGGGATCGCCTCCCTCCATGACGGCGACGACCGAGTTGGTAGTACCCAGGTCGATACCGATGACTTTATCCGCCATTGCTACCTCGATGAAATGTGAAGAGCGGCAGTCGCTGCCGCGGACGAGGTGGGAAGGGGCAAGTAAGGGACCCGGTGCGCTACGCCAGTTTGACAGCGCGTGACCCGTCTTTCTGGTCGCAGCGTGTCATGGTGACGCGA